>JBDUAU010000458.1:0-7682 GCA_040004485.1 Saprospiraceae bacterium | reverse complement strand
AAAGTGTCGAGATCAAAATGTTCTTCAAAAAAATACATGCCTTGCAGCACATCCGCCTGTTTGATAAAGCAGGATCGCAGTATACGGTCCCAGGACCATTTCTGATGGATCGGACGCTCACTGTCCGGCAGCTGATCAGCATGCATCAGCTCCTTATCCAGAAATCCATCCTGCTGGAGAAATACCTGTCGCTCATCATCTTTTGGGAAAAACATATTCTTAGCCACATCATCCCAGTGTTTCAATTCGTGATCATCAAAATGGATCGCACTTTTGATTTTATCCCATTGCGTTGGATATTGTTCTGTGACCCAGCTGATCTGTTCCATCGCATAGAGTATACACCAGCGTGCGAGATAATTAGTGTACCAGTTATTATTGACATTGTTTTCGTATTCATTCGGCCCGGTGACGCCCAGCATGACCCATGCTTTTTTTGCGTCAGAATAATTGACTCGCTGTGCCCAGAATCTAGCCACAGCGATGATCACTTCAATGCCGCCTTCCACCATATAACGCATGTCCCCTGTGTAACGGATATAATCATAGATCGCGTAGATGATAGCGCCATTGCGGTGTATCTCTTCAAATGTGATCTCCCATTCATTGTGACATTCTTCTCCATTGATGGTCACCATCGGATAAAGTGCTGCGCCATCCTTAAAACCTAATTTGACTGCGTTCTTGATAGCCTTTGGAAGATGGAGGTAACGATAGGTCAATAAGTTTCTCGCCACTTTTGCATCTGAACTACTCAGGTAGAAAGGCACACAATAGGCTTCAGTATCCCAATAGGTGCTTCCTCCGTATTTCTCGCCAGTAAATCCTTTGGGACCGATATTCAATCTGTCATCCTCTCCTGTATAGGTTTGCCAAAGTTGAAAAATATTAAACCTGATGCCTTGCTGAGCCGATACATCTCCTTCAATGATAACATCAGCGCCATCCCAGATTTTTTTCCAGGCTTCAATATGATTTGATTTTATACCATGATAACCAATGTTATAGATTGAATCTATTTTCTTTTTACCTGCAGTAAGTTGCTCTTCCGCCGGTACATATAAACTGCTCAGATTCACTACAAATTTATTTAGCACCAATTCATCTCCAGACTTCATGCCCAGACTGTATAGAGAACCAGCCTTCATATTTTCATGTGAAGAAGTAGTTGCGGCAGAAAGAATATTATTTTTATACAAGTTCGTTCGCATAAATGAACTGACTGTAAATCCGGTTTTCTTTGTGACTGCCGAAACCATTGAAATATTTTTATTTTGGTATTCATCCCTTCTTTCCCAAAACTGATCACCATAATTAGCATCCTTGTTGTGCACATCAAAATCCAGATAAGGTTCTAATGTTACTTTGCCAAAGAATCCTTCTGATTTGACCCTGATATGGATCACTCCTGAATCCGGATCAGCCATACTGCAAAAGCGTTCGAATTGAAATGTCAGTTCACCTCCTGATGCAGGACTGATTTCAAAAGATCTGCTGAGCAACCCATTTTCCATATCCAGCACACGTTGGAAATTTGTGACCGGGGTTATGGCAAGATCTAATGGCACATCATCGACATATATTCGTACACCTATCCAGTTGACACCGTTAAGGACTTTTGCAAAATATTCAGGATATCCGTTTTTCCACCATCCTACACGGGTAAGATCAGGATAATAGACACCGGCGAAATAGGACCCGCGTAAGGTCTCGCCACTATAATCTTCTTCAAAATTTCCACGCGTACCCATCCGGCCGTTACCGAGACTGAAAATACTTTCACTGACCTGGTGGAAATCATGATGAAATCCATCTTCTACAATCTGCCAGGGATGGTGTTGTATATAATTTTTCATACTAATCGTTCGATAATTGTTGAAGGACTTAATTGATCTAAACCGGACATCACCAAATGTGCAGAGGAAAGTGTCGTCGGATCTCCAATCCCTACGGCATAACATCCTGCTGATAATGCAGCCTGCACCCCTTTGACAGCATCTTCGAAAACAACCACTTGAGCAGGATCCAATTTGAGTGCCAGTGAAGCATTGGTAAAAATTTCGGGATCAGGTTTTGATGCCTTTGCATCATTGCCATCGAGGATCGCATCAAAATAATCTTTTACGCCGAGCTTCTCAATGACCGGTCTTGCATTTTTACTTGCAGATCCCAATGCCAGCAATAAACCAAGATCTTTAGAAGCACTGAGAAAAGATAATGCACCAGGCAAAAGATCAGCAGGTGTAATACCATTGATCGCTTCTACATAGATATCATTTTTTCGAGCAGCCCAATATTGTTTTTCATCGTCTGTCAGCTCCACATGATACCTGTCAAGAAGATATTGAAGGGACTCCATTCTGCCCGCACCTCGTGTATGTTCGTCATCTGCTTCCTCGATCTCAACACCCAATTCTTTCATGATGGTAGCCCATGCCCTGAAATGATGTACGGCCGTGTCCACAATCACACCATCCAGATCAAATACAAAGCCTTTGATAGTGGATTTTGCAGAGATCGTTTCTTCACGCTTCGGATTTTCCATTTCTTTTATTTTTATGGCCACGGATTGAAATAAGTCAATTGTTTTAAGGTGGGCAAATATAGTGTTGAGTTTTTGTCTTGCATTTACACCTCCATACGTTTCACGGACGGAGATGATATATTCGGCGTAGGCATCTTCAAGTTGATCTCTGAATTTATCTTTTAGCATAAAATCAAAACTCATCAGCGATTCAAGTTGTCCCATGGCCTTCAGTCTTTTGATGATCTGCAAGCCTTGTCCTTTCATTTGCCATCCATTTAACAATAGTTCATCAGCAGCCTGGTCTGATCCGGGTTGATACATATCTTCTATGATATGCAGAATCCGGTCAGCCCTGGAAGGATCTTTTTCTTTTAGCAGATCCCAGGCATCCATATCGAGATGATTCAACGCAAGCCTATACCCAAGATTGATGATCATGTCATGATCAGACATCAGTCTTGCAGACTTTAGACCGGCCTGGAGTGATGATTTAATGACCGCATCGGGATAATTCTCCGGCTTCAGTTTGTTCATGAGATACAGCACATCGTCATGACGGGATTGCTGGCCTGATTCAAGGATCACTGCAGGCAACGATGTCTCAAGTTGTTTTGATAATGTTTCAGTTGAAATACGCATTGACCATAGGCGTGTCCATCGATAGAGAAGGGTTGCCCATTGAACGATTTGTATTCCTGATCTGACTTTTTTTTCTGCTAAAAGGAATGCGGCCTTTCTTGTTTTTTCTTCAAGGAGAAAGGGTTCGGTGATCGCTAATAGCGGCCTCATTCCAGAAGGAAAAACATAGCCTTCTCTGTTGCATATTTCCATGGACAGATTAATTGCGCGTATTTGCAATCTCGGTGCCATCTGTTGTAAGCATAGGCTATCAAATAATTTATACGCCATTCGTAGCTCCACCATCAATTGTTCCTGGAATTGAGGAAGCTTCATCCACAACCGATGCAGATGAAGAATAGATGCTTCCAGAATCTGAAGTGTTTCGGCGAGCGCCTTGTCTTTTAAAAGCTGTTGTGCCTGTTTGAGCAGAGTAGAGCTGACACTTCGTACCGTTTTGATGCTATTCCTGTTTAACCTGATTTGTCCGTATTTGTCAAGCGGGGCTATGTCCATGAATAAGCTATGGTAATTAGGATTCCGGATGAGGTGTAGATAATTGGACAGTAATTCCGCCCTGAAGGTTGAATGCGACAATGCATAGGAGGACAGGAATACTCTTAATGCTGTGACGTTGAGTTTTTTCAGGACCTCATCAGTGACCTGTTGTTCCTGGTTTGTTTTCTTTTTCGAACGGTTACTTCGCTGGATCTGATCCCTGAGGAGGAGGAGGGCTGCAATGGCATGTTTGCATTGTTTCGACCTTTTAAAAATGGTGCATTGGCATTTTGGGATAGCTAAGCCATCTTTTTTGATCGTGATCTCGACATGATAGTCCGGCTGTCTTGAAATACAATGATAATAACCTTCCTCGACCTGGTTAATCGCATATTCCTGTGTGAAGCTGACGAGCTCCTGTGCTTCTTCCAGGGCGTCAGCAGTGATATTTTGTTCAATTTCAGAAAGAAGGACTTTCATTCGGTCATCCTGCGTTTTTAGTGATTTGGTTGGTCATTTGTGGAGTCATAATCTTCATTTTGAATGAATTAATGAAGTCATTTCCCTTTGTTAGACATAAATTTGCAAAGGTAACGCAGTCCTATGGAAGTAAAAGATGTTTGTTTTGTCCGTCACGCTAAGTCGAGCTGGGATCAGTCCGGCGTTGATGATTTTGATCGGAAGCTTGACGCACGGGGTTTGAAAGATGCGCCTATGATGGCCCTCAAGATGAAGGAACTAGGCCTTATCCCTGATCTGATCATCACTTCAGGTGCAAATCGTGCCCGGACTACAGCTGAATTTTTCAAAAAAGAATTTGGCCTTAAGGAGTCTGCTTTTTTGGTCAGGAATGAATTATATGAAGCCACGGCTCAACAGGTATATGATGTTCTTTCTTCAGCACCTGATGCAGCATCGTTTGTCTATATTTTCGGTCACAATCCTACATTTACCTGGATAGCTAATCATCTCGCAGGCGTTCATATTGACAATGTTCCGACTTGTGGGGTGGTGCATGCACAAGCCATGATCTCAAGCTGGAAAAAATTCAAACCGGAACATGCCGGTTTCATTGGGTTTCACTATCCGAAACAATATTCATGATGAGGTCACAATATTTGATGGCACTAGTCATGATCATGTGCGTGGCATCGTGCCAGTCTTCATCCAAAAATGAGTATAAACTTTCAGATGAGCGAATGGCACATCTCATGCTTGATCTGCAGCTTGCTGAAGTAGCTTTGCCGGATATGAGCCCTCAACAGCAGGATTCTATAAAACAGCTTTTTGAAAAACGGATTGAAGAAGTATATCATCTCTCTTATGCTCAAATAAAAAATGAGATGGATATGCTTCAGACCGATCCGAAAAAATTAAAATTGATCATTGATCGCGCCAAACAAATGGCAGATTCGATACAATGAGGTGAAAAGGAATAGCGAATAACGTGCTTCGACTTGCCAGACTCATCCTTGTGCTACAGCTCAGCAACCATAACGAGTAACGAATAACGAATAAAGGATAACGAATAAAGAGTAGTGAAAATCATTCTACGAAAAGTTAAAAACTTCACAACTCACAACTCACAACTCACAACTCACAATTCACAACTCACAATTCACAACTCACAACTCACAACTCACGACTCACGACTCACAACTATCTAGCATTGTTTAAAAACATCAGCCTTCGTTCAATGTCTTTCTATGGCGCATTAGCCATGACACTTTTTACGACATTGGCCATATGGCTTGGGACGCAACTTCTGCATGTGGAATTTTCATGGAAGACAGGCATATTTGTAATCCTCGCTATCGGGGTGTTTTCATTTTTTGCGATACAGTTTATACTTGACAGGTTTATCTATCGTCGGATAAAGCTGATGTATAAAATCATACGCAAGGCCAAGACTTCCGTTCCTGATAAAAGAGCGTTGAAAAGAAGTGATGATCCACTCCTTGATGGCGTCGAACAGGAAGTGCAGCAATGGGCCGAAACGCAGCAAAATGAAATCGAGACGCTGAAAACACTTGAGGCATACCGGAAAAGATTTATAGGCAATGTTTCGCATGAATTGAAAACACCTATATTTTCTATACAGGGATATATCTACACCCTTATCGATGGGGGTGTGTATGATGAGAATGTCAATATGCGTTATCTCGAACGTGCTGCTTCTAATGTTGAAAGGTTATTGACGATCGTACAGGATCTTGAAGAGATCAGTAAGCTTGAATCTGAAGATCTGATCCTCGATATTCAGAAGTTCGATATCAAATCACTGGTACGTGAAGTTTTTAATGATCTTGAAGTTAATGCACATCAGCGAAATGTGACGCTCACATTTAAAGAAGGTGCTGATAAATCATTTGCCGTTCAGGGTGATCGCGAAGGTATAAGGCAGGTACTTACAAATCTGATTCTCAATTCGATCAAGTATGGAAATGAAAACGGAGTCACCAAAGTCAGTTTCTATGTCATGGACCGCCAGATCCTGGTGGAGATAGCCGACAATGGAATCGGCATTGAAGAAAAACATCTCAATCATCTTTTCGATCGATTCTATCGTGTAGATAAAAGCCGCAGCCGTGAATCCGGTGGCTCAGGCTTAGGATTATCTATTGTCAAGCATATCCTTGAAGCCCACAATCAAACTGTCAATGTAAGGAGTACGCCAGCTAGAGGATCGACGTTTGGATTTACACTGGATAAGGCACAGGATTGAGGGCAGAGAGCAGAGAGCATAGAGCATAGAGCAGGGAGCAGGGAGCAGGGAGCAGGGAGCAGGGAGCAGAGAGCAGAGAGCAGAGAGCAGAGAGCAGTGAGCAAAGAGCAGATCGAGTTCAGCAAATACTTTGACCACTCGCTATTCGAAGTTTATCAACTTCGAATCCGTATATCGAATTAATGTCTATTTGGAAAATCAAACTCAGGCAGCCTGTGGCTGCGATTGAAATTCATTTCTTTAATCAATGAGTTTATTGTCGAAGCCCGCAATTACATTCTTACAACCTTACATTCTTGGGCTTTAAGTTTTATTGTGCATTTCCGCTTGGTTGGTGAATTGTAGCACAAGATTGTGGTTGCCTTAGTCGTAGCTTTTTCAGCCTTTTCAGCCTTTTTTTGCGCCCTTTCCGCCCTTTCCGCCTTTTCTGCCTTTTCTGCCTTTTCTGCCTTTTCTGCCTTTTCTGCCTTTTCCGCCTTTTCTACCTTCTATGGCTTTGACATACTCACCGCAGGGCTTTCATCTCCTTGGTGATCCGCAGGATTGATGATGATGATTTTGTCAAGCATCTCCTTTATACCCTTGCTGTATTCGAAATATCCGGGTAGTTGATTAGGATCCATAGCGGCAGGAGGAGGCATTTTTTCTTTAAGTGGATCAACTTGTTTTCCATTTTTCCAGAAACGGAAACATACATGACATCCTGTAGCTAATCCTGTCTGGCCGACATAACCAATAGTCTGGCCTTGCTTAACCATCACACCCGGATGAATGCCGGGACCAAATCGTGACATATGCAGATACTGTGTGTCATATGTCTTGTCATGTTTTATTTTTACAAAGTTGCCATTACCTGAAGTGTATGATGAAGCTGTGATCCGTCCATCAGCTACTGCACGAATCGGTGTTCCGCATGGTGCTGCATAATCAGTTCCGAAATGGGCTTTGGTTCTTTTCAATATCGGATGAAAGCGTGTTAAAGAAAACCGGCTTGATATGCGCGCGTATTCAACGGGCGCTTTCAGGAATGCTTTTTTCATGGGTCTTCCTTCGAGGTCAAAATATCCTTCGTATTCAGTGCCCTTGTAAAGTATTGAATTGAATACTGTATTCCCTGATGTATATCGCGCTCCGACGAGGCGCTGAATGCCAAGTGGTTCGCCATCAACATACTTTCTTTCATAGATCAGTTGGAATGCATCTCCTTTCTGAATATGATAAAAGTCAACTGACCAGCCGAGCGCATTTTCCATAGAGGAAATAAGCTCCATAGGTAATCCAAGATCACTCATGCTGACCCAAAGGGATTGATCG
>JBDUAU010000630.1:0-7685 GCA_040004485.1 Saprospiraceae bacterium | reverse complement strand
GCAGGCTTCCTCGTCCGGGTCCAGCGGAAGTTCCATCATCAGAAAACTTCGGTCTGAAGAATGCAATATTTTTTTTAGAATATAAGCCGCTATCAATGCAGCCACGATGCCGATTCCATATAAACCCATCAATGCTAAACCCTGCTGCTCAAAACCAAGCAATCGCCCTTTAGGAACCGCAAAACCAATCAGAATAGCATAAACAGGAATTCTGGCAGAACAACTAATGAATGGCGTCACCATGATCGTGATGAGCCTTTCTTTCCAGTTGCTGATACTCCTGGTACTCATGATGGCAGGTATGGCACATGCACCTCCGGAAACCAATGCCACGATGCTCCTTCCATTGAGGCCAAACTTGCGCATCATCATATCAAACATGCTGACTGCACGGGACATATATCCGATCTCTTCAAGTATGCCTATGAAAAGAAAAAGTATCGCAATCTGCGGAATGAATACTAAAATACCTGTTAGACCTGCAAGAACTCCATCACATATTAAATCAGAAATCCATCCCGTCGGTAATAAATGACGGATACCCAGACTCAGCTCACCCATCGAATACTCTATGAAATTCATTGGCCATTCCGCCCAGGCAAATATGGCCTGAAAGATGAGCAGCATGATCAGGAAAAAAATGATTGATCCCAGTACAGGATGCATGACCCATTTGTCAATCCGGTCAGTGATTTTTGCACCTGCTCCACCCGGTACAAGATGAAGTGCTTTTCGGATGACAGGAGTGAATCGGTCGTACCTGTCCATCGTCTCATGTATCTGAGACTGTATTGGATTAAAACCCTCCTTTTCTGATTTTTCTTTTATTTCCTGCCGCAATTCTTTTGGAATATTATCGATCCATGCACCATGATGCAACGTCAATAATCTTCCATAATCCGTGGTGGACGTAATCGAATTTTTAAATTGTTCTGTAAGTTTCTTCTCCTGCTCCGTAAATTTATAGTATGGTTCTTTTGCTTCAAATTTTTCATAAAGCATAAAGTTCATCTGCATTTTTAAAGCAGTGACACCAAAACTGGTCTTGCCTGAAATGAGTACGACAGGAATTTTAAAATGCTCCTCAAGAATATGGGTCTGAATCGTGATGCCGGTCATATCCGCCATATTAAGGGCGAGAATAACAGGCAACCCCAGATCAATAATTTGCGTCAACAGGAGAATTTGTTTTTCAAGTTGGCTCAGATCAGCTACATAAAGAATGAGATCCGGCTTAGGCGCTGTCTCTAAAAATTGTCTGACCACGATCCGCTCATCCTTTGAGGAAGGGTACATGCTGTAGGCTCCTGGAAGATCCAGGATCTGTACTTCTTTGAATGCTCCCAGCTCAAGAACCCCGGTTTTCTTATCCACTGTCACACCGGGATAGTTGCCAACTTTCTGGTTCAGACCTGTCAGAAGGTTAAAAAGCGTCGATTTTCCTGAATTTGGATTGCCAGCCATGAGAACGAGTTTTCTGGCTCCTACTGTCGATGTCGTCATACTGTTCCTACGATAATGGTGCTGGCTTCATCCTTACGGAGAGCAATTTTAAACCTGCCATTGATCCGGTATACTAAGGTCTGACCCAGTGCATTGCGCCTCACAAGTTCAATCTGTGCTTGAGGTAGTATACCCATCGACATGAGCTTGCCAGCTATTATACTGTCTTCGAACCGGATGATCCGGCTGGGTTCGTTTGTTCCCAGTTTATGGGCAGGTATACCAGGCAAAATTCCCTATTTGTATATTTTCTAAATAATATGCGAATATAGCATCCTTGGCCTGAATGAATTTCTCAAAGTGGGACTTAGATTAGTACACAAATTGTCCGGTATGTTTCAGGTTTACCTCAGGTTAGGCATCGATCATATTCTCAACGTCAATGCATTTGATCATATCGTATTCATTGTTGCACTGTGTGCTATGTATGCTGCGACGGATTGGAAAAGGATCTTGATCCTGGTGACTGCTTTCACTATAGGACATAGTATAACACTGGCCATGTCTTCATTGAATATCATTTCAATAAAACCTGAGTTGGTAGAAATATTGATTCCGATCACCATTCTGATTACAGCACTTCAGAATCTGATTGTAAAAACAAAACCGGATCAAAGGTGGAGGCCAAATTATTTTCTGGCGTTATTTTTTGGTTTTATACATGGCATGGGCTTTTCCAATTATTTCAAAGCTCTGTTAGGCAGGGAAACAAGAATAGTCCTTCCACTCTTTGGTTTTAATCTTGGTGTAGAAGTTGGTCAACTTTGTATAGTGGCATGCATCATGGTATTGAATTATCTTTTCGTGAGTGTCGGGAAAGTAAAACAAAACAAATGGAATCTTGTCGTGAGTGTGATTGCAGCACTTTTGTCCATTTATATGATCATTCAAAGATTTCAGTCCCTATGATAATTGCCTTGGTTGGAGTTTTCTCCAACCATCACCGGACCTTTTTAGCTTTTAACTCTTTAACCTTTCTATCTTTTGACCGTTTAACCTATTAACCCTTTGACCCCTTCCTTATGGACCCAAAGACTTTTAATGATGACATGGCTAAAGGCTACACTTTTCAGGGTGAATCAATCATCCTGGGTGCAGCAGTGCTTGACGGAAAGCCAATAAAAGAAGCATTTATCAGAATTCCTTTGTCTACGATTAACAGACATGGTCTGATAGCGGGTGCCACAGGTACCGGTAAGACCAAGACTCTTCAGGTGCTCGCTGAACAATTGAGTGCCAAAGGGGTGCCTACTCTTGTCATGGATATCAAAGGAGATCTGAGTGGAATAGCAGTGCGAAGTTCCGGCAACCCAAAAATTGATGAACGACATGCACTGATCGGTCTTCCCTATATTCCCGCATCAAGCCCAGTTGAATTCTTATCCCTTTCCAATGAGCCGGGAGCAAGGTTAAGAGCTACAGTATCGGAATTTGGCCCTGTTCTTTTTTCAAAAATGCTTGATCTCAATGAGACACAGGAAGGAGTCATCACTGTCATTTTCAAATTCTGCGATGATCGCAACCTCCCTCTTCTTGATCTTGAGGATTTGAAAAAAGTCATCCAATATATTACTACAGATGGTAAGACTGAATTCCAGGCAGAGTATGGCAATATCATGACCACTTCCACTGGAACAATAGTGCGAAAACTTGTAGAGCTGGAGCAACAGGGAGCTTCTGAATTTTTTGGTGAACCTTCTTTTGATGTGCAGGATTTGTTGAAAAGAGATCGTGAAGGCCTGGGAATAGTGCATGTCCTCAGACTCGTAGATATTCAGGACAGACCTAAACTTTTTTCAACATTTATGCTTCAGCTTCTGGCAGAGATCTATTCTGTATTTCCTGAAGAAGGAGATGTGCTCAAACCAAAACTTGTCATCTTCATCGATGAAGCGCACTTAATATTTGAAAATGCTTCGCAGGCTTTGCTCGATCAGATTGAAGTCATCATTAAGTTGATCCGTTCAAAAGGTGTGGGAATTTTCTTTGTCACGCAGGATCCAACAGATGTACCGGAAAAAGTACTCAGTCAATTAGGTTTAAAGATCCAGCATGCTTTACGCGCCTTCACAGCAAAAGACAGAAAGAACATTCAGATGTCTGCTGAAAATTTTCCTGAAACACCTTATTACAAAGTAGACCAATTGCTGACAGAATTAGGGACAGGCGAAGCTTTGGTTACAGCACTTAATGAAAAAGGCATCCCTACTCCACTTGTTCATTGCTACATGCGGGCACCGCAATCCAGAATGGATATTCTCACACCTGATGAAATAAAAGAAATACTCCGTTATTCAGATCTTGCACCTAAGTATGAAAAGAGTTTTGATCGTGACAGTGCATACGAGATTCTGAACGCAAAACTGGAGACTGCACAATCTGACAGCCACCATGAAGTCATAACCAACCAAAGGAAGAGAGCTGTGCAAGAAAAATCAACATTGGAAAAAGTATTATCCAGTACTACCACACGACAGATCGGAAGGACAGTAGCGACTGTACTTACACGCGGCCTTTTGGGTGTTCTAGGCGTGAAAACTACTACACGAAGGACTACCCGTAAAAAACCGAGTTGGTTTTAAGTGAATAGTGAGTAGTGAGTAGTGAATGGCCTCTACATAGTTGCTTTTAGTTGCAAGAATAATTTTTAAAAACAAACCCATTGAAATTTCGAAAGAACAAAAACACGCAAAACAGAATTTTGCAAACACCAGGATGTAGTTACAAACTACGCCCAACCGTAGTTCTTTTGTTTGCAATTTTTGGTCGTAGAAACGGCGATTTATCGCGTCTCAAATACTACGCTCAACCGTAGTAGTTTCTTATTATTTTTTTTGTCGTAGAGACAGCGATTTATCGTGTCTCCGAGAAGATAAACAAACGAAATCAATAATTTTCAAAATACTTCCGTGCATTTCGATATACATTATCGCCCATCTCTTTTTCATTGACACCGGGTGTTTCCTGTGTTGCATTGCGGTACAATTCAATTTCCCATTTTTCATTCCTGACTTCGCCGATGGCTGTAGAATGCAATAACGTAAATCCATTTCTGGATAATGAAGGATTATAAAACAGGAACCGCACATTGCTTTGATGTGTGGCTGGGAAAGAAGTATAAAACCAGATTTCATAAGGTGGTGCACTTGGTTCATCCTCTATGGTCATGACGTCATCGGGTTTGCCGTATTTTAAAAAAATGTGTCCCCTGTCAGTTTCAAAACCATACCCAAATCCGGATCTGTAATTTTCATCCACCACTCTGGCCACTTTCATATAAGCAACAAAAGCCTGTGCTGCATATTTTCCTGCCTGGGCTGCCCAATACCTGTGAATAAAGAATTGTTTTGCTTTCGAATTTCCTTTATCAAGTAAGGTATTGATGATATCAACATCAGCAGAATTGACAACAGGAGCCAGGGCTTTCAGATAATAATCAATTGAATCTTCAGGTATACGGGTCACAAAACTCGTATTCTGATCCATCGCTCCGGATGCAATATAGATTGAATCTCCTTCAGGATTATATCTCGAAAATGAAATATTCTGATTGGCAATTTCTTGTTTATTCCCATCGAACAATATGGCTTCCAGCGTATATGGACCAGAGATAAGTTTAGTTATATCCAGTTGGAAAACATTTGCAGCGACACTTTCTTTTTTTACTTTCCTATAGGCCACAATCGGCGACGGAAAATCACCGGTAGAAGGTTTAATTGTATATCGTATAAATGGCTGGCCTTCGAGCTTATCCATATCGTACGTTTCAACATACATATTCAGAAAATGAAGTGAAGGGTAATAATATCCGAAAGGGAGTGGCTCAAGATAAAGGCCACTTTTATCAAGCGGACTTGTGCCATCCACCTCTGTACGAACGGTAGATAATAATTGAATATCAGAAAGTTTAAACAGAGAAGCTCCTACAGGTATTTCAGTGCTTTGCCGGATACTGATGACATTGAGTGAATCAAGAATGTCCTTCATTTCCACTTCAAGTGTATAGTTTCCTTCCCCAAGTCCGAATCGTTTAACATCGATAAGATCTTTTGCAGGACAACCTGAGTTCGAAAGTCTGAAGCGATCTCCTTTGACGATGTTTTGATTCGCATCCCTGATGAGGATCATGTACTCAACCCCATACTGATCACCTGTTACACATTTCAGAGATGATCCTACGATGTAAAGTGAAACTTCAATGTACGACGAGGAGCCTGATCTGAATCGTTGTACCTGGAGGCTTACATCCGGGGTGGCACACAACAGCAATGGACAGAAAACCAATGCAATGAAAAATAATCTATTTAACATCCTCCTTCTTCTTTTTCAGCATTTGAAAAATAAACTCACTGTGCGGCCCGGCTAAATACTTAACGATCATGGTGTCGTTTTTGAGAATTTCAAGTTCAAATATTTTATCTCCCATCACCAATTTGTTATTGTTCATTGTGTAGGGACCTTTTTCATCTGCGCCAGTGATATTGACAGTCATCATACCCTGATCGATGATAAAATAACCTCTTCTCAGATAAGTGGTTTCTCTCCCGTTTCGTTCCGCTTTTATGATTTCCCAGCGGCCCTGGAGAGTATCCTGTTGAAAAGATTCACCCCGTCTGCAGGAAATAATGAATATGGTGACAACGCTAAGCAGACAAAAAGTATGCATAACTGAACATGATATCCGGTCAGTAACAATATTGAGATTTCTCATGAAAACTTAGCTGATCGAAAGTACAAATTGTAAACTCCCCGACACAATTAAGCTGTTTGTAGTGTCAGCAAGGTAATCTCAGGAAGAATTCCTACTCTGCCCGGATATCCAAGATATCCAAGCCCCCGGTTAACATAAAGGTATTGATCGTTTTGCTGGTATAGGCCTGACCATCTTGGATAGACATATTGTATAGGACTCCATTTGAAGCCCGGTATTTCAACACCAAACTGAAATCCATGTGTATGACCGGAAAGTGTGAGTTCTATGTGCTTATACTCCCTGATCACCTGATCGTCCCAGTGGGAGGGGTCATGGGAAAGCAGGACATTGAAGGATCCGCCTTCCAGGTTTGTGGTAGCCTTTCCGAGATCCCCGTATTTGGGAAAGCGAGGATGCGAACTATAGTTTTCGACCCCGATGATATTGAGCAATGCATCTTTCACCGCTATCTGTCGATGCTCATTGAGTAATAATGTCCACCCAAGAGTTTTGTGCATTTGCTTAAGGTCTTCAAAATTTTTATGCTTGTCTTCCACATTCGTCCATGGATGATAATCGCCATAGTCATGATTGCCAAGTATGGAAAAGACACCGTGAGGAGCCTTGATCTTACTAAACATTTCAATAAAGGGTTCCATTTCGGAAGCCAGTGCATTGATCAGGTCACCGGTGAAGAAAACAATGTCAGGCTTTTGATCATTGATGATGTTTATGCTGTGTTCCACAGGTTCTTTCAACAGGAAACTACCTGAATGAATGTCGGATATCTGGATGATCTTAAACCCTGAAAGATCAGGATGCAGATTTTTGATGTTGAGATTCGTTTTCCATAATTTGTATCTGTATGCATTTCTGGACATTCCATAGATCAGGCTGACGGCTGGGATAGCGCCAAGTATAATCCCCGCATAGGGCATCCATCGTGATCGCGCAGTGGAAAGACTCCAATGATCTTTAAAGCCAAGATTCAACGCTCCAAATATGAGCCTGCGCAAATCATCGATCAGGATCATGAGGGCAATCAGTAATTTGGAAAAATAAAAAATGAAGATGAGGGCTCTCAAAATGACCTTGAAGGTAGAAGGTAAATAGTCACTCCAACCTGTAATGGCCGCTATCAGAAAAGCGATGGTAATCACCGGAATTGACCAATAGATAACATACGTGATGATTCTGACACTTTTGCCCGATGAACCAAGAAGATACCTGAAAGCCTGAAAAGCAAACAGATCAATCAGCAATAGAATAACAGAAAGGAAAATAATCCTGGTGGCCATATAGGAAGCATTGAAGTATCCAATAACACAAATATCAGCAAGATGTTATACAGGATTACTCCATTTTCTCAACTTTGATGGATGAAACATTTCGTTTTAGTGACCGGAGCATCTTCTGGTATTGGTGAAGCAACTTGTAAAACGTTGATAGAAAACAATTATGAGGTTTTGGCAGGTGTACGGAATGATGC
>JBDUAU010000030.1:0-7705 GCA_040004485.1 Saprospiraceae bacterium | reverse complement strand
ACATAATATGCATTCTGTGTCTGAACATTTATGATATAGATTCCACTCGCGAATACTGGTGATAACATTAAATTAAAGCCATCTTCAGTCAGTGTGTAACTGCTTTCTATTCGCTTGCCTGTAATATCGGAAACTGTGATAGATTCGATTTTATATTCTTCAGGTAAGCTACCATGTATTGTGGTATCATCAGTGACCAGGCTTGGATAGATGTCAATGTGTTGCGCATCAAGATGGCGAATAACTGTAAAAAAACCATTCGGTGGAGTAATTCTTTTCGAAGTATAAATTCTATATTCCCCGGGTTTAAACGTGATCCTCTTTTCAGTGTCTGTCACAACAAGACTGTCACCGGTGAAATATTCATACCAGATACCCGTATGTTGAAACTTCGGAATAACATCCGAATTGATGATCCTGAAATTAGCAATGACAGTTGCATCCATGACCGGATCATTCAGATGTATTAACTTAACAAAAAAGTTAGCATCATTAAATTCAAAATCATGGGTTGAAAACGTGGAATAATTTTCTTTTAAATAAATCACGGAGGCAACGACATCATGCAATTTTTTCCGGGTAGCATCGAGAAGATAATCCCAACGAATTGGTTTTGGATCGAGGCGGCAGTTATTGTTCATAGTTCCATTTGTACAACGGTTGATTGAGAAATCAAAACCCAACTCGCCAAATTCCCAGATCATCTTTGGTCCGGGCACTAAATAAAAAATAGTACTCGCAGCAGCAATACGCTCAAGGGCCGTGGCCGGATTACGGGTATTGTAATCGACATTGCTGTCTCCTTCATTGAGAAGACGATACATCATGCGCTCCTCATCATGGCTTTCCATATAACCGACTGCATGCGGATCATTCCATCCTTTGAACGTATAATCAATCCCCTCCAGATCAGATGAAAATCCTTTCGCAGCCTGGCTGAATTGATAATTAATATTATCCCATAGCATCATGCCATAATTTGATAACACTGTCTCTTCGTTATTCTCTGCAAAATGTTCAAGAATCACATAGCCTGATGTATCATGACTCCAGATTGAATTCGCATAGTCTTTCAGAATGGCGATACGACTGGCATCATATTTAGCCATAAGGCCTGCATCAGTTCCTGAATTGAATTGGGTAAATCCTTTAGAAAGATCAAAACGAAAGCCATCAAATTTGAAATCACTTATCCAGTAGGAAAGAATTCTTTTGACCCATGATTTCGTCGCTGCACTTTCATGGTTCATATCATAACCCACATTGAACGGATGTTTTGCTATGGGATTGAGATATGGACTTTCTGCGGAAGGTCTTGAATTGACTGGATCCCAGTACATCTGGGCCAACGGGCTCTGGCCAAATACATGGTTGAAAACAACATCAAGGATCACCGCAATACCTCGTTGATGAGCAGCATCAATAAATTTCTTCAACTGCTCACGGGTGCCGTAATATTTATCTACCGCCATAGGAAAAGAAACATTATATCCCCAACTATTATTACCCTCAAATTCACCTATAGGCATGAGCTCTATAGCATTGATACCAAGTTTGCTGAAGTAATCAAGTGTATCAAGCAATGTTGTAAAACTATGTGTCGCGAGGAAATCACGAATGAGTAATTCATAGATGACAAGTTTTGTTTTTTCTGGTTTGTCAAAATGTTCTACTACAAAATTGAAAGGTTGACGATCCTCATCAAACGCGGTGACGATTCCATTAGTCATCCCTACAGGATAGGGTGGAAGTGTGGCCATGACCGAAGGCTTGACACCAGTATCATTGTTCCTGTCCAGTACAACCTCCGACAGTGGATCTGCCACTCTGATGCCTCCACTGATCAGGTATTGATATGTATTCTTTCCATCCGCAAACCATGATCTGGGTAGTTCGATCCAGTATGTTGCAAGATCATCACCTTCATGCATTTGAAAGTTTGAATCAGGCTGGAAATTATTTTGTGGACAAAGAAGAAAAACATATTCTTTGAGTGGCGCGTGAAGCTGAAATAAATATGTGGTATCACTGAAATAATTAAGGCCATTGACGGTGCCATTCGGTGGATTTATTTTGACAGGATTATTTTTTAATACATAATATTCCTTCTCCAGTATGACCGTAGAATCTTTTGTGGCTTCAAATCTCAATACATGCTGGCCGGTGTTTATTGGATGATAAAAGAATATCGCATGATCAACAATATCAGAATAAATCAATGTCTGGTCATCAAAGATCATCAACGAGGCCGTATCGTTTATCGCAATGTCGATGTTCAGGCTATCCCCTTCATAGAGTATCACATCCCCGTCAGATGGTTCACGCAATGTGAGCAACAATCCGGCATTGGCTGCAGCCACATTAGTGTATAAGTCAGATCCATCTGCATCACGTCCTACAATGGTGCCGCTTACATTTCTGAATACAAAAGCCATTTGCAATACGTCTTCATTGGCAGGTATCCCATAGAATGTAGAAATGTTATAGGAGATAGAATAAATATTCGGACTTTCTCTTTTCATCAGCACGCGTGAATCAGCTGTACCCCAGTTGCCGATGACATGCTTCCAGTCCGAGCTACTCGTGCTCAGATTCGTGATTACACCTGTATGTGCATACACCTCACCTGTGAATCCGGATAAAGCTGCATTTCCTTGTGAAGCGTCAAAATAGACTGTGACATCATCAAGCTTTGTAGGAAAGGCAGGAATAGTCCAGATGACAGGACTATTTCTATGATGTACGTTGATACCCTGCGCCGCCGACGGATAGGATATCAGATAGAAAAGTGCAGCAATCAGGGAGCAGCTGTTGAAAAATTTCATTATTAAATGGGGTTGTCAGAATGAATACTAAAGATAGGGCTTCCACCTGAAGCTAAGTTGCGTGCGCACGTCAAATCCCTACCTTAAGACAGTGTGGCACACTTAGGTGTGCCACACCTAAGTGTGCCACACTGTCTTAAGAGGCTGATAATCAGTGCCCCTGAATACTTATCTACATATCACTGTGGAAAACATTTCGGAACAGCTTTTCCTTAGGTTAAAACCTAAACTCTTCCCAAATATTTTATGAGGCTAAAATGGAATACTAAATTCTCATTCCTATTTCATTTAAATAAAAAAGGTGGTCTCCCTGAACAGAAAACCACCTTCAATATTATTTATTTTTATGACTACCTCATGATTGAAAATTTCTTTCCAATGATGTATCGGCCATTGCTGATATTAAGTGTATAAAATCCATTTGGTAAAGCAGCTACTCCTAATTTCATCTGAGGAGTACCTTGCTGAACATCAGAAAGTAAAAGCTTACCATTGATATCAAATACCTTCATAGTCACTGCACCTTTCATGTCAATCGCACTCAGATCAACATTCAACACTTCATTTGCAGGATTTGGAAATGCTTTGATACTGGATGGATTCAGAAGATCATGTGTGGCACTGATCGGATCGCCAAATGCATAATCACCTGTATTTGAATTTAATGTCACACCATAAGTACCGGCTGTAACTGGAATATTAGGTCCGTCTTGTGTTCCCGTACCTGTAGGGAATGAATCAGCTCCCCAGTTGAATGTCCAGGCGCCTTCTGCTCTGAATTTAACAGGGCCATCCGTGAAATTACCTGACTGAAGTTCCCAAACATTTTCGTCGTTTGGATTTTTGGTCATTTGGGTATCTATATCCCAACTGCCTGTAGGTGATCCCGTACCGACAATGCCCATAGCGCTGAACACCTGTAACAAAACAAATGCATACTGTCCGGTGAATGAACTAAAATAGACATTATATTCACCTGCAGTCACCGGAATATTAACACCATCTCTGATACCAACTCCAAAAGGAAAATCTGCTGCGCCCCAGTTGACAGTCCAGTCATGATTAGCTCTAAATTTTAGTTCGCCATCTGTAAGGACAACGCGCAATTTCCAGTCCGTTGAATCGCCAAGTGGATTTAACTGCATATCAGTATCTGTATCCCAGCCACCCGGAGTAGCATCACCTATTATACCTACGACCTGATAATATTCCACAGGTAAAAATTCATAGGCAAGTGTCATGCTATTAAAATTAATGATATACCTGCCAGCAGTAATAGGGATTTCAGCACCATTTAATTCAGCTGTTCCTGCAGGAAAATCCGTTCCACCCCAGGTAGCTACACCATTGTCACCCTGGAATTGGAGACCGCCATCAGTAAGTACTGCAGTGAGTGACCATCCACCTGGTGTTGTAGTAGAAGTAAGAGGAGTAGGTGTGCTGCCACCAGGTGTAGCTGAACCGATGATACCTATCGTAGAAAAGCTAGTCAGTGTAAAGTTGTACGCACCAGTACTTTTATTAAAATCAATATTGTATTCGCCTCCTGGATTTACTGGAATATTTGGACCGTTCTGAGTACCAACACCACTTGGAAAATCAGTTGATCCCCAGTTGATATCCCATGCATCATCCTGGCGGAATTTAGCATCTCCAGCTACGAGACTAAGAGATAGAGTATAGTGATTTGCATCGCCCGTATCCTGGTACATATTGATATCTGTATCCCATCCAAGTGGGGCAGCAGAACCAATAATCCCAATATCTGACACAACAGAAAAGTAATACGCACCTGTCGCAGAATTGAAAGTAATGTGTGTCAATCCAGCTCTGACCGGAATGTTAGGTCCGTCCTGAGTTCCAATACCAAAAGGAAAATCTGTAGCTCCCCAATTCAATGTCCATGCATCGTTAGCTCTAAATTTTGCATCTCCATCCGTAAGCACAACATCTAATGACCACAGATCAGAGTTAACCAGATCCTGAACCATACTTGTATCAGAGTCCCAACCATAGGGAGTTGCTGAACCGATCAGACCCACAGTAGTAATCTGGGCTTTGACGCTGATCACTGAAATCATAACGAAAAGAGAAAAAAGTAGACGTAATTTCATCATTTGTAATTTTTAAGTGAATGTATCTTTGAATTACTGTAAACTTACGCATTAATGAGAAGTCTCAGCGGAGAATTCCAACAAATAATGCGAATATGCCAATTTCACAGCAAATTATCTCACTCATGGATAGACTTCCCCTTTTTATTAAAAAGATGGCTTTTTCCCTCATTCTTGTGATAGGCTGCTCATTAACACTTACCGGTCAGCGGACTATACATGGTAAGGTTACAGATCCGAGTGATGGCCAGGGGCTCATAGGTGCCAATGTCGTTGTCAAAGGCGGGACAGTGGGCACAGTCACTGATTTTGATGGTTCATACTCCCTTGTCGTTCCAGCCGGATTTGATGTGCTGTCATTTAGCTATACCGGGTATACAACTATTGAAGTTCAGTTGTCCAATTCAGATGAAGTGAATGTTGCCCTCGGCCAGGGGAAACTTCTTGAGGAGGTCGTCCTGATCGGATATGGAACGGTCAAGCGGCAGGATGCCACAGGTTCTTTACAATCTGTTTCTTCTAAGGACTTTAATAAGGGAGCCATTACCGGAGCACAGGAATTACTTGCTGGTAAAATCGCCGGTGTGGTGATCACCACCGGGGGTGCACCTGGTGAAGGTGCAGCGATCCGAATAAGGGGCGAATCATCACTTTTTGCTTCAAATGACCCTCTGATTGTAATAGATGGAGTACCTATTGAAGGAAGCGGCATTGATGGTGGCCGAAATCCCCTGAATATCATTAATCCAAATGATATCGAATCTTTTACGGTATTGAAAGATGCTTCTGCTACTGCTATCTATGGCAATAGAGCATCAGCGGGGGTTATCCTTATCACCACCAAAAAAGGAAGCATCGGGAACAAAGTGACGATAGGATATAATGGCAACTTGTCTATAGGGAATGTTACAAATTATATTGATGTTCTCAATGCTTCTGAATACCGCGCAGCAGTAAATGATATTCTTCCCACTGCCGACTCCTTAAAAATTACACCACTGTTAGGAACCGCAAATACCGATTGGCAAAAAGAAATATATCAGACCGCTATAGGTCACGACCATAACCTTTACGCATCAGGTTCCGCTGGACAAATTCCTTATCGTGTTTCACTAGGCTATTCAGATAAAAATGGTATCCTCAAAACGGATGAATTTAAGCGGTTCTCCGCAGGATTTAATTTAAGTCCAGGTCTCCTGGACAATACACTGCAACTGAACCTGGGCTTCAAGAGCATGTTTACCAAAAATCAATTTGCCGATCATGGTGCAATAGGGAATGCTTTGAATTTTGATCCGACTCATGCTGTCCGTGATACGTCATCTGAAAATCCATATGGAGGATTTACGACCTGGGAATTGAATGGAGGACTTACTCCTAATTCTATTTCGCCAACAAATCCTGTTGCACTGCTTGAATTGAAGGACGATCATTCAGATGAACAGCAATATCTCACGAATGCGAACATTGATTACAGGATGCCTTTTCTTTCTGCATTGAGAGCAAATCTCAATCTTGCTTATGATTATCATAAAGGAGAAGGCGAAGTCAATATACCTGCATATGCTGCCTTTGCTTTTGATGCTACTAATGGAGGTGGAACACGTAATACGTACAGTGAGATAAAAAAGAATAGCTTACTTGAATTTTATTTGAATTATAAAACGGTCATCAATAAACATAGCCTTGACTTTATGGCTGGTTATTCATGGCAGCATCTGCAAAGAGATAGCAAGTTTCGAAACTCTGATATAGCCGGAACACCCATTAAAACCTCCGTTGACAGTTTGAATCCATCAGAGCTTTATCTCGTATCCTTTTTTGGTCGGGCTAATTATAGTTTTAATGATCGGTACTTACTTACATTTTCTCTTCGTCGAGATGGTACTTCCCGGTTTTCATCAGATAACCGGTGGGGACTTTTCCCAGCAGCAGCATTAGCGATTAAAGTAATCGAAAATAAAAATGAGCGTTTCAATAATCTCAAATTAAGACTGGGTTGGGGTATCACTGGACAAGAGAATCTTAATGATGATTATTACGTTTACCTGGCCCGCTATCTATTGGGTAACGAAAGTGCACAATATCAGTTTGGAGACAGGTTTTACCGGACCTACAGAGCAGAAGGGTACGATGCGAATATCAAATGGGAAGAAACAAAAACGTATAATATCGGGCTCGATTTCTCAATCATACGTGACAGGCTGTGGGGATCAATTGATCTTTACAAGAGATTTACAAAAGATCTCCTTAACCGCATTCCTGTAGCAGCAGGTACGAATCTCACGAATTTTATTACGACCAATGTCGGGAATATGAAAAATCAGGGAGTTGAAGCTTCCGTATTTGTTACACCAGTGAAATCGGGCAAAGTCACGTGGGACCTTAGTGCAAATGTAGCCTACAATAAAAATGAAATCACAAAACTAAGGGCTACTGACGATCCAACTTATGCAGGTGTGCTGACTGGCGGAATAGCAGGCGGTGTCGGGAGTAATATTCAGATCCATACAGTGGGCTATGCACCACGATCATTTTATGTATATCAGCAAGTCTATGATGCAGATGGCCACATAATGGAAGGTGTATTTGTCGATCGCAATAATGATGGCATCGTAAATAGTGAGGACAAATATCGATTTGAAAAACCGGCTCCTGATTTCACTTTTGGCTTCTCCAGCCGTCTGGCCATCGGAAACTTTGATTTAAGCTTTGCCGGTCGTGCGAGCCTTGGTAACTATGTGTACAATAATGTGCAGACAGACA
>JBDUAU010000346.1:0-2316 GCA_040004485.1 Saprospiraceae bacterium | reverse complement strand
TGATAACAGCTGTGTCTGCGAGGAAACAATCTTTTCCAAATTGGGGATGGATGTTGTGGACAGGACGAATGACAGGCATGGAGGAGTGACGATTTACGAATAACGAATAACGAGTAACGAGTAACGAGTAACTGAGATTTGAATTTACTTGCAAAGTAAACAGAATAGCGAAAGGATGATGAGAAAAAAAGGTTTACCACTTAGGAGCTTAAGTACACTTAGAAAGTCACTTAGAAAAGTTGTTATACGGCTTAAGCGAAAGGAGCCGAAAGTAGAAACATCTATCTTGTCGGGAGATGATCATTTTTTTTATGTGGGATAATTTAAAAATTGAAATGTGTCTCACTAAACTTCAATGAAGTTGTACTTCATCTGTTTTACATACCAAGTGAGATTCCGGTTACATAAATTGGATAATTTGATTTAATTAGCAATCCTCTTTTTGAGTAAATCGTATAGACTATTGGTATGAAGGCGAGTTTAAAATTGTAGCATCAGAACTAAATAATATTAATTTATTTTTCCAAATATCGCTTTCCCGATAGAGGGCCCATAGCCGGTGGCTCCAATTAAAAATCGTTTACTCTGGCCATCTATAGCTACGCCTTGTCCAAAAACATCATTTGCATCTCCACTTGGATCAATGACCTTTTGCAATCTTTGCCAGGTATTTCCTAATCGTATATAAATACTTGCCGTTCCCTGATTGACGTGGGCACCCATATCATCATAGATAGATCCTATGATAGCATAGTTACCTGATATACATATAGTCGTACCAAAATTATCTTCTGCAGATCCATCCATATCTAAAAATTTTTGTGTCAATAACCAATCACTTCCATTGAAATGATAGATACTGACAGAACCCTGGTTCTGACCAGCAGTGTCATCATCATCAGGTGCCCCAATACAAACATAGTTTCCTGATATGGATACGCTTGAGCCAAAATGATCAGCGTCCTGTGCTTGGGCAGCATCCGTTATTTTTTGTATAAAAAACCAATTACTGCCATCAAATTGATATATACTGGCAGATCCCTGATGTTGACCGGACCCATCAGAATCACTGGGGGAGCCTGCTACAAAATAGTTACCCGATATTGATACACTAGTCCCAAATAAATCACCAATCTCCCCATCGGGATCGTATATTTTTTCCATTAATACCCAACTCGTACCATCAAACTGGTAGATACTAACTGAACCCTGATTGACTCCAGCCGGTCCATCATCATATAATGAACCTATAATAGCATAGTTCCCGGAAATGGAAACACTGCGGCCAAAATTGTCAGACATAGCCCCATCTGAATCTGTAATTTTTTGCATCAAAACCCAACTACTACCATCGAATTGATAGAAACATACCGATCCCTGGTTTACTCCTGCGTCACCATCATCCTCTGGGGCACCTACAACTGCATAATTCCCGGAGATAGATACACTTGTACCAAAATTGGCCCCTGCCTCACCATCTTCATCTACTAAATTTTCTGTAATCAACCAATAGGTTCCATCAAATTGATAGACGCTCACCGAACCCTGATTTATACCCGCATCGCCATCATCATTAAATGAACCCACGATAGCAAAGTTGTCTGATATAGAAGTGCTACATCCGAAAAAATCAGATGGACTGCCGGTAGTATCAGACACAGGGAGAAATTCACCGATATTCCCGTTGGTAGCACAATCACCCCAGACCCCATATCCTAGATTTCCACTTGTATTTGTCGGCGGAGGAAGGATTAAGTCTTCCCAGTTGGCATTCCCTGCATCATCGCTTGTCAATATCTTTCCTGTCCCTGCATTTGGGGCAAAGAGAATTGCATTGAGTTTGGCCGTATCCATGAGAACATTTCCATCGACATGAAGCTTCTCCAATGGCGTAGATGTGCCGATACCTACATTTTGAGAAATAATGTGGGCAGCAAAAAGGGGGGAAATTAAAAGTATTAATATGATGAGAATTTTCATGATGGTATTTTCTTCAAAAATTGAAGAAATCAATCGGCCAAACAATCCTCCTTTTGAGTGATTCGAATTAATCCCAACAGGAACAATTGATACTAATTTATTTTTCCAAAAACAACTTTCCCACTATTGTTTCCATACATAGAAGCACCTATTAAAAAATGACGGTTTGCTCCATCTAAAGCAACAGAACCTCCAAATCCATCATTAGATTCAGCCGGATCAAAAATCGTTTGCATATGCTGCCAGGAGTATCCGATTTTTTGATACGCATCAGCCGAACCTGCAATGATATATCCACTGGGCGACTGAACATCATAGGGGGCACCAATAATTGCA
>JBDUAU010000396.1:0-7708 GCA_040004485.1 Saprospiraceae bacterium | reverse complement strand
CAAATCATTTTGATTTGTGGTGAACTTCTCTTTGTAACATGAAGTGAAGAGAAGGCTAAGGCCAAACAAGAGGCTGAGGCAAAAGCTAAGGAAATGAATATCCAACACATTTCTTTGCATTCTTTTAAAAATTGAAATTATGGTCAGTCAATATAAAGTTTGAATAGGAATTTCACAAGTTTAACTCTTCTCATCATTATAAAAGTGTGTAAGAAATAAATTTGGATCAGTTGGCAATTCCAATTTCAGGGGGCAGGATTTAAAATCAAAAGCCCCTGAAAGAAATTCTCACAAGGGCTTTTATAATTCTTAAAATCAGCTTTTCAATATGACCAGAGATCATGTTCCCAGTTGAATAATTCAGCCTGAATACGATCTGATTCCATTAATCTGGCTACACCCAAGTCTTCCCCATTGGCGTCGATGAAATATTCAGATAACCAAACATCCAAAACGTTAGTTTGCTTGAAGATATAGCTTGAAAATCTGCGCTCTTCGAATAAGTCATACCATGTACCTGGTGAGGCATCATTGGATTCATTGTATGATTGATAGCGAGCCAATACTTCACGAGCTTCAGGATAATATACCCAAAACAAAGGAAGTGCATACTTGAAAACATTGTTAGCATCATATTGATCCTGAATAGGTGCTATACCCAGTATACGCACTTTCATCCTTGAGGCTTCTTTGTCAAAGTACCACATCTCCTTGATCCTGTACTTCTTAATGTCTTCAGGATTGACGGGACTGTTGACAATCACGACTTCATCCTCATAGGTATCAGGGTTGAAGATGAGACTTGTGTCGGTATGCATCAGTTTGCCCATCACTTCCTCAGGTGTCATCATTTCCTTGAAGTCTTCATCTTTGAAAACTTTGATTTCTCCGGATTGTGTCGCATCTGAAAGAATAGTAAATAATGGCAGTGGTGGATAGCTGAAAGGTTGATTGATTTTCTCCCTCACATCTATGACACGCCATATCTTCCTGTCCCAGGGGACATCAGCTTCGCGAAGCGGTTCATAAGGTAGTACTCTGTTTTCAAATATCATAGTATGTCTGACGACATCATCCAGATAAACATCTTCAACAGGATCGCTTGATTCCTTGATGACTGTTGTCTCAGCATTCTGTGCCCATCCGATATATGGAAGAAGAGCTAAGCAAAAACCAAACAGATGACCAAAAGATAACTTCATGATGATTATTTAATTGATTTTAAATACAAGTTGATTGATGTTACGGCCTGTAGCATCACCTGGACACTTGGCTTTCACATCTTCGAAATAGTAGGTATCACCGGCTTTAGCCTGATCCACAATACCTTTTGCGTCAGCGCCATATGGACCGCCTCTATTTGTGGCAGGTTGAGGATCTTGTCTTCTAGGAACTCTGACTAATTGATAACCAATGATCTCGCATTTAGCATCGAAGTCAAAATTTTCAAGAATGGCAAAAAGGCCACGTTGTGCTTTGAATTCACCTGATGACATCGCACCACCAGGAGAAGAACTCAATTTTGCTACAGGGTCAGGAATTCTCTTTGTACGGAAAGCTTTTTGAGCGGTCAGACCAGGAGCGGAAACATTGATATATGCAAACTCATCTTTTTTAGTCTGTGACGTCACTGTTACTGTAAAAGTACCGTCGCCATTTCTAGAAATACTTCCACCACCGCCACCGCTCATGTTCACTTGTACCTGATTACTTGGTACCCCTGCTGCAGATACTTCTACCGGATTAGGAACACCCATATAGAATACATTCATTTTTGTAGCTGATACAGAAACTGAACGCTCACCTACTTCATATTCAAATTCCTTTTTGAAGGATTGGGTTTCGCCGGTCACAGGGTTTGTCACATTGACGTTTGCTGAATATTTTTTAATACCGACAGTACTAGCAGAGGCTGAATATTTAGCAATTCCCTCCGCATCGACAGGCAGTGATCTGCCATCGACTGTGATTGAAATTCCGGTTTTACTATCTGCTCCGGCAAATGCGCTTAGATAAATATCTGCTTCGTATGTATCTCCTTTGATAACGTATGATTTGTTAGCTGCTGAAACAACAGCAAATTTGTCCAAAACAACGTCTGTCGTAGTACCCACCTGATTAGCAAGGTAATTAAGTACTGTAGCTTCAGAATTTCTGTTATCATTCTGGAATTTCCGAAGAATAGGAATTGCAGCCTGAAGAGGCATATGGTTGAAGTTCATTTCAGCCCAGCTTTTCTTCTTCTTTGTTTTCCATGTAACATCGTCTACACTCAGAGAAATATCATCTCCATATTTGACTACATCTGTTGTGTCAAAAAGTGCTAAATATTTTTGTCTGTAATCAAGAATCTTTGCTTTAATCTGCTCGCCTACGCCTTTGTCAACTAAAAGTCTTGTGGTGACATTCTTTTCTTTTTCACCTTTCAACTTATCCGTAGGCTGACCCGTCTCAGGATCAACCATATATCCACCTGTAATATTGATCATCGTATCAATAATGTGTTGGATATACCCATCAAACTCTGTTGATATTTGACGGGTAGGGTCAACGCGTTCTGCATATTTAGCAAGGGACTCTCTTTTTTTGGCACCAGCTTTGATCGCATCAGGCATCTTATTGTTTGCTTCGTTGAGCGCGTCATTACTTTTGACCATGCTCTTGTCCACAACCTTAAATGCGTTGAAGATCTCAGCTGAAACATTAAGTGCAAGCAGGGCAGTCAAAACCAGGTACATGATGTTGATCATAATCTGCCTGGGTTCCTTTGGAATTGACATATCGGATTAATAGTTTTTCATTAAATAATTAAAACACATCGAAATAAAGAGCTCGATTAAGCCTTTGCACCACCGGTCATAGCCGTCAATACATTTCCGTATACACTATTCAAAGACTTGAGGTTCTTGTTGAGTGTACCCATCTGGTCTTTATAACTGCGTGCATCGTCAGCTGTATTTCCGAGTTCAACCATTGCTTCATTCATCTTCGTGAGTGAATCCTTTGTCTGAAGTACACCCTGATACATTGTATTTACACCTACAAGATTCTGATTCAATGCTGTGATGTGGCCACGATATGCTTTGGTTTCCTCAACGCTATGGCTTAATTCCTGCATAGCCTGATTCATCCTGTCGTAGAAATTGCCCATTGCTTTGATCTGATCAGAAGTCTGAGAAAAATCAACTTCCTGTAAAGCTTTAAGAGAGCTCATGCTTTTGGACATGATTTGTAATTCTGAAAGCATTCCGCCCAGCTGGCCTTCTACTTTCATACCATTTAAAGGTCTTTGATCTTTGTCCAATTCACCTGCGGCGATGGGAGAAATTTTACTGTTGTATCTCTCTAATCCCGGGTACAGTTTTTCCCAGTAGTAATCTTTCTCTGGTGGAATAAGGCCTAACATCAGGAAGATAAAAGCTTCTGTAGAAAGTCCTACTGTAATCATAGCGTCACCCCAAGAGGTGCTTCTGATTTTTCCTAAAGCTCCGATCATGACGACAGCAGCGCCTATCCCAATGACGAAGTTCTTGAAATACTTGAAAGAGCTGGATTTAATAAACCTGTACATGTTGGTTGAGATGTTTTTTAGTTAATGAATGATTGATTGAGTTAAAAGAAAACGACAGGAGTTAAAAACATCACCCTGAAGTATCCCGGTTTTGTATTTGTTAATTTCAGATATTCAGCTAAAAAAGTTCAAGGGACGACCTGCTTTATTAATTCAGACCAGTTCCCCGGATAAGTTAATTCGTATCGTTGATCGATCTACCAAGGAAAGTCAAAGCACAACGGAATCCAATGTAGGATTTAGTTGTATCCTGATATTCCCAGGTACGTGTGCCGGTTTGCAAATAATATGCAACATCCTTCCATGAACCACCTCTAATCACTTTACGCTTGTATACTGCAGGATCATCTGGTTTTGCATCATATTTTATATTAGGATTTTCATCATGGATAAATGATTGTGCATTTTCAAAAAATGCAGTTTCTGTCCATTCAGCAACATTACCTGCCATATTATAGAGACCAAAGTCATTCGGGAAGTAGGCATCTGCTTTTACTGTATAGTGACCTCCATCTTCAGGATAGTTACCACGGCCTGGCTTAAAGTTAGCCAATAAGCAACCTTTAGCATTTCTAAGTCCGTATGCACCCCATGGGTAAGGAACGAGATCATGACCTCCACGAGCTGCAAATTCCCATTCGTGTTCTGTTGGAAGTCTGAATTCTTCAGTATTTGGTTCTTCACCTCTGTAGGTATTCCAGAGATTTGTACGCCATGCTCCGAAGGCTTTGGCCATTTTCCAGTTGACACCGACTACAGGATAATCATCAAAAGCAGGATGCCAGAAATAATTTCTAGTAAAAGGTTCATTGTATGAATAAGCGAAGTCACGGATCCACACCAATGTATCAGGATAGATACTTACTTCTTCCCTATTGATGATTTCGTTACGTTTTCCTTTAAATGAAGGGCTGGCTGCTTTATCCCAATCCTTCCACTCATATTTATATACGAGCTTACGGGTATCAATCTCTTTGGAATTTCCAAAAACATCATCGCCCTGGAAATACATACCATCAAGGCCTTCGTCAGTCCAGTCTATTTCATAGTCCCAGTCAATCTTTTGATTTCCCTGGTCATCTTCAATGAAATGATCGAGTGTGGTGTGAGCGATAGAATCCTTCACCCAATTGACAAACTGGCGGTATTCGTTATTGGTGATTTCAGTATCATCCATGAAAAAGCCAATCGTTGAAACAGCGAGAGGCCTTTGCATGTAACTGTTGAAGATGTCCTGATCCGTCTGGCCAATATGAAATGAAGCACTTGGTATGTACTCCATCCCGTAAGGGTTGATACCCGAATATTTGGGGCGGTCAGTGACACCTATCAATTGCCCAGTCTCTTTGGTACTGCAGGCACTGAACAATGAAGCCACAATCACTATGGCTAATGCTGAGATCGAAATGTTCCTCATCCTTTTTATAAAAGTTTCGCTGTTTTGGGTAGCTAAAAAAAGAGGCGTAAAGATAGTTTTTTGACTTAGATATCCAACAAATATCTTTTTATGACTCCACAAAAGACAGCATAATTTATGCCAACATCGGTTGTAACGACATATTATTTGACTATAGTATACGATCCAAAGAATTTAAGTTGGTGGAGCTAACGAATTGATATCCTTTTGATTAATCAATCATAATGCTTTACATACTACCATCCCTGAGCCATCAAATGAGGAAAAGACGGGCTTTCCTGACTATCCTCCTATACACTTCGTTTAGTGTTATTATGTCTTTATTATAAATTCCTTGGGTTATAAATGGTCCTGGGAGGAAGACCTGCCCCGATCATTTTGCCAAGATTATACCGTATCAGTATCTCATGGGTGCCCTGATGAGCTGAATTGAGCGAACTCAAACCCAGGTCATAAGCATAATTAATGTAGAATTTAGGTGACAATCGAATACCTGCTGTTAAAATAAGTGCATCAAGATTGTTATTGCCAAAACCCCTGTATCCTATTCCTATGGTAGCAATTTTTTGCCATTCAGCTCTGACCGATAACTCAGCCTGAGTCTCTATTAAATCTGACTTGATATAAACTACAGGATAAATAGATATCTGATCAAATGACTCAATAAAATACTCCCCAAAAAAATGGAAGCCAGGTCTGGGTTTGGAATGGATCCCCTCGCCAAGGTTAATACCAGCAGGATAAAAGCCGGTCATCGATAAACCCGCTTCAAAATAATCTCCAGCATAATACAGCCCTGTTTCTAATAGAGGAGATATCCCACTGACTGCCCCATTTGGCAGGTCAATATCCTGATGATCAATAATACCGCCCTCATAAAAACCATCAGGAGCCCTGAGTTTCGCACCATCAATACTATTCTGGCTTAATCCCGCCCTCAATCCCAGAGAAAAAAGTCCAAGGGACGTTTCCCTGATATAATTGTAAGAAACAAGAAAAGAAGTTTGTTTTTCTGCGCCAATGGATTCATTGAAGAGCTCCATACCTACAGCACCCTGCCACAAATAAAACGGCATGTGTGTATCAAGCATATAGGATTCCGGATTTCCTGGAATTCCGGCCCACTGCGTTCTGTATTGAAGGTTGGCAACAAGACTACTTTCCATTCCTCCAAATGCCGGGTTAAAGGCATAGCGGTCAAACATATAGAGGCTGTTCTGCATCACATGCTGAGCAGCACACCAATGCATCATCATTGAGAAAATACCCAGGAATAAATACCGAAATTTTGTTCTCATGCTTCTTAATACCTGTCCATTCTGTTTTTACTGTTACCAATAAAGATAAGGCAATTTACATATGATCTGATGAAAGGATAACAGACGGGCAGAAAATGTCGCTCAATCGCCTTCTGGAAACCTTTAAAATTTATTTAATCCTGATGCGCAAGCCATCATATCCAAGACTGATGCCTTCTGGTAGTATCTTGTCTATATCCGCGTGAAGACATTGACGAGGTTTTAGCTTTCTGACGATTTCAATCGCTTCTTCTATATTGAGATGCGCAATATGTGGTTCAATCCTCAATGCATTTAATATAAGTGTATCCAGATTCTGTAAAATTGCCATACTCCGCTCAGGAACAATTTTAGCATCAGTGATATAAGCAAGATCTCCTATCCTGTATCCATAGATGGGCATATCACCATGGTCAACTGGTATCGGGGTAATCAGAACATCATTGATCACAAATGGATCATCATTGATAGTAATGCCTGTGACATGAGGTTTGCCTGGATACATGTCATCCGGATCGAAGGCATAAAAGAATCGTTTTCGAATTTCATCAAGAGATCTCCCGGATCCATAGATGGGAATGTTTCTGTTATACCTGAAATTAATAGGCCTTATATCATCGAGACCGGAAATATGATCATTGTGTTCGTGTGTGAGTAATACAGCATGAACATCGGACAGCCTGTTATTCAACATTTGCATCCTGAAATCAGGACCCAGATCAATAGCAAGGCCTGTCTTTCCTGCCTGAATAAAAGCAGCTGTCCTAAACCTTCTATCCCTGGGATCCGAAGACGCACACACCGGGCATGGGCATCCAATGACCGGGATCCCCTGAGACGTTCCCGTCCCTAATAAGATGATTTCCAGTATTGACTTCACACGGGTTTCAGCATTCCTTTTCTGATCTTCTGGTACCAGTCGAAGTTCTCCTCTGTAAGCTGCTTTGCATCAAAAGCACTCTGGTCCAGAATTTCCAAAAGTGTGTTAATCCTGGCTTCAACATCAAAGAATTTATTGACGATGACAATATTTTTGCCAAATACTATACAATATCCGGATTGAAAATTGCCTTTTTCATATCGAATAGTGATCTTGAGTTCGCTGAATATATCTTCAAGCTTTTTGAGATTATGCTTGGTATATTTGACCATTGTAAGTAGGTGTAATTATTGTTTTTTGCCTTAAGTTGATCAAATTTTTCAACCTCAGGGACTAAAATGAAACCATGAAATTAAAAAAACCTTTGATATGTCTTCCGGCCCTCATCACTATGATCGTTCTTTTGTCTTTGGTATCACCGGCCTATTCACAGAGGTTTTCGGCGGCTATGATTGCAGGGGCCAATGCCTGTCAGATTGATGGGGACATGCTGGCTGGATATGATAAAGTCGGATTGACCGGTGGAATTAAAGCCATTATCA
>JBDUAU010000466.1:0-2324 GCA_040004485.1 Saprospiraceae bacterium | reverse complement strand
TGACAAATCTTGAAATAATTAAAAGCACTTACGAAGGAAAAACTTCGGAAGAAAACGGAAAAAATCTGTCTAAACATGTTGCCGAAAATATTTCCTGGACAGAAGCCAAAGGCTTTCCGTATGCAGGAACTTACGTTGGTTTAGAAGCCGTTACACAGAATGTTTTTAGCAGATTAGGGAGTGAATGGATAGACTACAAATTTACACCCGAAGACTATGTATCCGCTGATGACAAAGTAGTGGCCTATGGCACCTATACAGGCACATACAAACTAACGGGCAAAGCCTTTAAAGCGAGGGTTGCTCATGTTTGGAAATTGGGGGATGGGAAAATACTCAGCTTTGAACAGTTTGTTGATAGCAAGATGGTGACAGACGCAACCCAATAAGCACGACTCCAATTAACGTAGTGAAAGCTACACTGTGCAACCTGTGCATGAACCCTAATTTTGGGTCATCAAAAAATAAATAAATACAAAGATGACAACACAAACAAATGCCACAGGCAAAATCAATGGTTCAGGCAGGAGATTGAAAACATCAATCTCTGCAATTCTCTCATTTTTAATTTTATCAAATACAATGAATGCACAAACAAAAAAAGTACCTGCCACTCTCGGTTGAGAGGAGTATGATATCACTTTCGTGGCCTACAGTCCGCTGGGGCGAGGATTCCTGACCGGAGCAATTAAAAGCCGTGCTGATTTTGAAGAGGGAGATTTTCGGCTTAGCAATCCTCGTTTTACGGATGATGCTATAAAAGAAAATCTGAAGTTTGTTGACGTTGTTGAACAGATTGCGCAAAGCAGAGGAGTATCCAAAGCGCAGGTTGCCCTCGCCTGGGTGCTGAGTCAAAACAATGAAATCACAACTATTCCGGGTACGAGAAAAATCAATCGTCTTGAAGAGAATTTAGGCGCATTCAATGTAGAGTTGACACAAGATGATTTGGGCACCATTGAAGAACACGTGCCTTCTGAAACTGTCGGCGCAAGGTATTGACAGGACCAGAGAAAGTCTATGTAACTTAAAAAAATAGAAAAGTAACTATTACCAACAAAGTAAATAAGCAATAGCGGTTTGAATGGCAGGCATGAATTGTTTTCTTTTATATTGAATTTCTTTGTGATTCGAAATGTAATGCTAACTATTCTGCTACTGCTTATGAACATGACGTTACTGCCAATGGTATCTCCCGGCAAGCAAGCAATTAACCAAGTGCCTGTATGTTGTTCTCCTTATAATATTGTTTTAATCTCCCAACTTTTCCTTCAAACTCCCGCGCAAACCAATCATCATAATGCGCCAAATGAAATGCAGCTAAGTCAGAATTCCTTATACATTTTACAGCAGTAGTTCCTGCCTGTATTCCAGACAGCAATGCATTGAATATTCCCTGACCTGCGGCCGGATCAAGAATACCTGCCGCATCACCACATAGTAAAATTCCCTCGCTGCACACCGGACGAAATAACCGCCAACGCATATTGGCTACATTGATATTGCCGATGACCTTTTGATCTTTTAGTTCATCCGGAGGCAAGAAATTATTTTCTCCTTTTATGGAGAGTCTGGTCCAGGCACAATAATCTGGTGGCTGAGGAGCTAACCATGTCCATCCATTTTTGTGCGGAATAAAATGTGCTGCATGACGGTCGAGTGTAAAACTATCATCCATATCAGAGATGCCCGTCCAGCTAACTAATGGAGGAGAAAAGAACTGCTGTTTGTATTTAAGCTTTTTTCCGGCTACTGATTTTTTTCCACTGGCATCGATGATGTATTTCGCATAGAGATCCTTCGAAGCAGTTTTGATCCCAATCACTTTACCATGCTCAGAAATAAAGGCATGTACTTTTTCATTGAACATTACAGCGACACCTAAATCCTGAATTCGAATTAAAAGTTGTGTATTAAATTTTTCACGATTGATATGCATGCCCTGCCAAATACCTGTGCTGTCTTCACCAAGTTGTGCATAAATATCATTCGAATAAATACCTGAATAAAACGCACATGTAGCTTGTAGCTCTGCACCTGCGAGTCCTATCTTATCAAGAAGGGAAGAGACACCAGGATGAATGCTTTCAAGTGGAGCAGGATCTAAAACAGGTAGAGGGTCAGGCTTAGGTTGGTCTGTGACGATGAGGACATTTAAACCGGCTCTTGTACAAATACCGGCAGCAGCACAACCGGCGGGTCCGGAACCGATGACGATGACATCATATAAATTTTGGATCACGAATTTGAAGGACGCAGACGGTTGCTGAGCTGTAGCACATGGATGAGTAGAGCTGGTCGAAGCATTTAGTAAGAAAAATTAG
>JBDUAU010000386.1:0-7738 GCA_040004485.1 Saprospiraceae bacterium | reverse complement strand
AATTATTGGCCATCGAAAACCGGATGTTTGAACAAACGGTGCTGGAGATGCCGAAAGAATATGGACGCTGGGGCGACGCAAATAATGTGGCCGGCCAGATGGATAAGTTCATTCAGAATCATTATATCTACCGTGCCGAATTGAGTCAGCGATCTGAGCAAGTGCGGAATTATATTCAAAGTAATTTATCTCTTGCGGGACAAGTCGATGTGACCCTCACGACGAATCCACCGGGAGCCGGTTATATTCAGATCAACACGATCATTCCGGAGACACTGCCATGGACCGGTGTTTATTTCAATGGAAATCCTGTGCAGATCACGACAACAGCCAATCCTGGTTATAAATTTTTGTATTGGGCGCCAAATGCAGTGATGCCAGATCCGGATACGAATGCAACCGGTGAATGGAATGTAACAGAAAACACAGAATTCAAGGCTGTATTTGAATCCACAGCAGAAGCAGGTAAACTTTCTTTCAGCGAGTTGAATTATAATTCTGACAGTACACGTAATTCAAGTAACTGGATTGAGATCCACAACTATGGAGATGCGCCGATCAATATTTCCGGCTATTCGTTTACCGATAGTAATGTTTCGCACAAGTTTACTTTACCGAATGGGACTATTCTTCAGCCGGATGATCGAATTGTACTCGTTCAGGATGTTACCCAGTTTCACACACATTTTCCCGGTTTACCTGCGCTTGGCCCATTGAACTTTGGATTCAGCAACACCTCAGAAACGCTGACGTTAAAAAATGTCGCCAATCAGGTGGTCCTGAGTTTTACATATCTCGATTCAATCCCATGGCCTAAAGCCGCTGACGGATATGGCCCTACATTGGAACTGGTCAATGATGAATTAGATCCTAAATTGCCGACAAGCTGGTTTCCAGGATGTATCGGAGGATCGCCTACACAGCCCTACAGTCCATGCAGCGAGCGTATTGTCTTCAGTGAAATCAATTATCATTCTTCTCCCACTGCAGATGCAGGAGATTGGGCTGAATTGCATAACATTAGTACTACGCAGGTGAATATTTCACATTGGGCATTCAAAGATGGCAATCCTGCTCATCAATACATGCTTCCTGCCAATACTATTCTTCAACCGAACGCTTACCTGGTTTTGTATTCAGACTTCGCGCTGTTCCATGCACGTTTTCCTGACGTGACGAATATCCTGGGTCCATTTCCTTTTTCATTGAAAAATTCCAGTGAGGCTATCCGGTTGTTCGATGCCCAGGGTAGATTATATCAAGTGGTTGCGTATTCAGATGTAGATCCGTGGCCTGTGGCAGCAGACGGAAGTGGATATACGCTTGAGCTCATCAGTAATACCGGTATCATGAGTGATGGACATAACTGGAGTATAGGTTGTTTTGAAGGGTCGCCGGGTACCGGGTTCGCGCTTCCTTGTGTGACGACTTCATTAGATAACCCTGAACAGCATTTGCAAGTGAGGATTGATCCAAATCCAAGTTCTGGCGCGCTGACTCTATCGTGGGATCAAGCCAGCTTCCCTGGACATATGGCGGAGATGGAGTTGTACACTTCTTTGGGACAGTTGGCGTGGAGCAAAAAGGATTTGCATCCACATGAAAAACTGGATCTCTCCAAAGAACCGGATGGAATGTATTACTACAGGATAAAATGTGGATCGCGCTATGCGTTTGGAAAATTAATTTTGGAAAAATAAATCTGAATACTGCTTCCGGTCTTTTGCATTCGCTGAAATGCAATGAGTATAGGTCAACAATATAGTTTGTCGATCGGTGGAAAACTGTGATCTATCCGGCTGTTGTCTGTTGTTTTTTCTTTCGTAGTATTCAGATCAAAAGTGAGCGGGTTCATTCAGTTTGCTTTTAACTGTTGCATGAGCACATCGGTCAGCAAATAAAATCGTGCGCTTTGGATTAAGCCTTCCTTGTTCAGATCATAGACTACGCATAACGGAACGTTAACTGCTTTTCCTGTTGCAGGAATGCCTGCAAAGTCGCCGATATGTTTGCCAGTAAACATTGCTTCCAGAACAGCACTGCTATCGTTAGCCATAGTGAATTTCACATCAGCTTGTGCATCAAAAGCCACTGAATAAAGATAGTTCAACATGTCCCCGATCGCCTTGCGTCCTTTTGTTTCTTCTCCGGTCGTCATGTTTTTAAAAACAGCATCTTCGGCTACATAGGCCATGTCGTGATTCTTAAAATACTTGTCTATGTTTCTTTCGGCAGGCGCTTTCGTTTCATTTTTGTCAGACAGGTTGTTGCCGCAGGCAGAGAGAAAAATAACAGATAGCGTTGCGAGGTAAAGAGTCAGCTTTTTCATAGTTGGTAGAGGTGTTAAGGTTAATTAGATATTTTGAGAAGCCTATAGGTAAAACTAAGAAATAAAATTCATCTGTTTATTTCAATCTCACGGATCGTGAGACGGAGATCCTCACGATGCTGGTGCAGGGGCTAACTTGCAAAAGGATTGCTGCGGAATGCAATGTGTCGTATTCAACGGTCAATTCGCATATCTCCCACATTGACGAAAAGCTGCATGTCAAATCGGTAGCTTTAACGGAAGCGAAGGCGGTGGAGATGAGGATTGTGGGAGGAGAGATTTGCAGGCATGATGCTATTTTAATCAATAGGAATGATGCCTCTGTTACTAGGTTCAGTTGACCATTGAACTTGCCAAGTTTTGCCATCAAGTTGGTCAATTAAAATAAATGTATAAATGTTTTGAGTAGAATAGAGAGTAAATCTATCGTTCACCTCCTTATCCCTAGGTGCTAAAGCCTCCAAACTCAAATTTGTTATAAAACGATTTTCATCCTCCATAGCAAATTGAACCTGCCACATTTGCCCATTTCTAGTGTTTAATTTTATAAAAGTCCACATATTTTGGGTTGGAAAAAGTCTGTATGGAACGGCATTGATGTTTTGTCGTGCCGCATCATCATTTTGCTTATTGTCAGTTTGAGCAAAAGCATGAATTGTTGTCAATGTAATAATGATGGATAGTAAAACCTTTGTCATGATTTTTAGCTTGTAGGGTGTATGAAGTCGCATATCACTCATTGCTGTCTGATGGCAGGATTCTTATATAGAAGTCCTCATTTTCTGCTTGTCTTCAAAGTTAAGATTATTCGTTCTCATTTTGGAATACCTGTTGGCGGGTCGATGTTGCCCTCAGTGTGTTCTATTTTGGGATTGGCAAATTGTTATCGACCGTTAACTTAAATTCTATAGTGGAATTTAAATCCACCTTTTTATAGTTTCCATCCGGTAAAAACTCGACAAATTGCATCGTCATCCCTTGCCATGCAACTTGATTTGATATACTTGCATGAACATGAATTTTATTTGAGAATGGTCCGGTGTTGTTTATAATTTGAGGATTCCAGTCAGATCGGAAATCAATCTTTGAAGCGACAAACAATGCACTTTCTCTAGATGTTTCTAAAAAGTCACATTGTCCATAAGTAGCGTGGTTTATGTTAACGGTATTTCTTAGAAAACGAACCTGACCATCTGAGTTTCTTTCAAACATTGATCCGGCGAAAAGACTACATTGCCTACCTTCATCACTTAACTTTCCATGCTTTAAGGAATCGGCCAGGTCTGAAATAATTTTATAAGACTCGGATTCGCTTGTTAGGTCCTTTGGCTTTAGGTTACGTGAATTTTCTGGAAAGTGTTTTATTACCGATAAATGGGCTGCATTATTCGTAAAATCTGAAACCGAGGTATTAATAGAGAATGGAAAGCTTAGTTGGTTGTTTAAGATTTCCCATGGCTTAATTATATTATTTAGGAACTTGATTTTTTCTTCTGTCATATGGAATTTGGGATTGTTGATAAAATTCAGGAGCATTGCTGGCAAACCACCCGGAGGCAGGACTCGTGTGCAGATGTCAGTCTGCTAGTAGCAGTCTTCAAAGTTAAGATTATTCATTGTCATGTTGATATCCCTGTTGGTTGGTAGTTAATACAATAGGCAGTAATGATTGTTCTATGTTGTTAATTTCAAAAGCTATCTTACTCCTTTCAAAAAGCTTGCTTAGGATACGGAAAGAACCTAAGGCGAAATTATTTAGGTAGATTTTATCAAATTTATGATTATTCAATGTCATATCACAACTGGTGGCTCAGCGATGGTATGGACATTATTTTGATTTCTTTTTAATATCCGAATTCATCTTCTTTTTATTTGATTTTTCAAAGGACGTTCTACCTAGGTATAATAAACCTTTTGATATAACTAATCCTGTTAAAGGAGTAGCAATTGCAATAGTAGTGTCAAAATGGATTAAGATAGCAGTTAGAATCGCTTGAGCTATATCTCGTGGATCACCTTCAATTAGAAAGTTTAGATTTTTCTTGGGCTTTCCCCTTCTAAAAAAGAGAATATACAGTTTCTTTTCTGCCCAATTCCATTTAATCTTGCCTATTTGAGCATAATTATATGCCGGTTTTATACCTCGTTTGGTTTTAGACTCATGTGTTTTGCCAAGTTCAATTAACCAATAAGATTCATCATTTCTAGGATTGAGTATTCTATCGAGCTCTTCTCTTGGTAAAAGCATATTTATAATAATTTAAGGTCTTAAAGATTCAAAACAAAACTTGGTAAGATACCTTTCAGAAATATTCTAAATGGTAAATGATATCCAAGGTTGATTATTCATAGTTAGTAACATAGTGCAGAATAAAACAAATTTTCTATCATGCTGCTATCAAATCTTTGATTGTAATACCATCCCAGTTCTCTTGTATTGGCTGAGCCAAATAGTTAGCTAAAGTTTTTACGAATTCTCCTAATTGCAAAGCCGTTAATTCAATAATGGCAATTCTAGCAAAAGGGCTTGAATTTAATGATAAGACGAATTTTTGGTCTTTGTTCAATTCGCATTTAATATCATTTGGAAATTCATTTTTCTGTTGAATCAAGTAATTATCAATTGCTTCCTTGGACTGAAATATTTTAATTCGGTTATTTCTTGTATCCGGGGAGTTTACAAATATAAAATTTTTAATACGTCGAGACATATTTTCTACTGTTGTATAACCTGTGGAAGGAAAATCGCTATTGATATCCACTTTTGTCGGATGGCAAACTGAATTTCGAATACTTGTAATAAAATTATTAAGAGTAGGTTTTTCGTTGAAAGTATTTTTTATCCAACAATTTGAATCCAAGCTCCAACCACTGCTTTCGATACTCTCTTCGAAAATAGACCTTCTTCTTTCAATCTAAGTCATGTGTCTAATATGTTCACTGCAATTAGTCATAAGATTTTGCAAAACTGCCATGTACAGAGTTGCTTCATATTGCTGTTCAAACATTACCTTGCTTATCACCAATTTTTCATACTGGGATACTATTTTCCCCAATCTGTATGCCATGTCAGCATATATTTGATTCTTGGGATCTCTAAAATATTCCATAGACTTTGTTCATTAAGGTTCAGCTAAAGATTATGGCGACCCGCTGATAGGATTCGTATCTAGAGTTCTTTCTCCTTGGCAGCTGTCTTCAAAGTTAAGATTATTCATTATCTTGTTGGAATCCATGCAGGTGGTTAGTCGATGTTGCAGGCAGTTTTTTTTACTCTTCATTCTGTTAACTGTGTTCACTCAATTCTTCCAACTGGACAATCACTTGGCCTTAATCGATTCCATGTTTCAACTAATTTGGCTGTATTAAATTTATGCCAATATTGGATCTTCTTCAAATTCTTGCTGTCGATGCTACCTCTGATTAAGTTGCACTCTGTTATGCTCAAAGTTGCATCATAATCATTTGTTACTACATGAAAATGTGGCGGAGTATGTTCATTGGGATGAATAATAATTTTTAAGTTTGCTATTTGATCAATCATATACCTGATTTCCATAATGCTTCCATCAGGCAAAATTTTGGTTCTGTTTATTACATTTATTAATGAATTTGTTAAAAATTCAATGTCGCTGTCCATATGCTTTATTTAATTGCTGGAGCCAATGAAGTTACATTACACCCACAACACGCCTATTTATTTCTCACCACCACCTCCCTTGTCTTATTACTCTTAAACATCTCAAGCATATTGTTAGCTTCGGAATTGTCATGATCAGAACGGACATAATCACCGTCTACCTGGTGGAATCCGGGCACAATGATTTTTCCTTTTTGCATCAGGTGGGGCCGCTTCTTGCACCCGGCCTGGTTCAATCCCTTTGTTGATCATGAGTTAACTTATGTTTTCTTATCCGATTTCTGATTTACTTTCTTTATGGGAGGCTTACGATTTGATTTCTTATTCTTAAAGTATTCACTAAGCTCTTTTTCTTCATCCAAAGTCATTGGAGCCTCACCACCTATATAATCAACATCTAATTCTTCTTTATCCCCTTTCATTCTAACCGTTTTGATTTGATTCTCCCCTTTTTTTGAGGTCCATCGCCTTTGTCTAAGTCGTCTGGGAAATAAACATAAAAATCAGCATGAACACCTGCTAAATATTCGTGAAATCCCCAACCTATGCCACTTGTGTCGTCAACAACTTTGGCTGCCCGGTCAGCAAATTTATCAAGTAAATTTTCTTTTCTCATAAGTGTCAGGGCTGCAACATAAGTTGTTTCCATGCTTGAATAAAAACCTTCGTCAATGTCGCCAAAGTCATTGGTGAATTTTACGCCGGTTTCAACGTAAAAAAGCATAAGGTCAACAAGCAAGTCAGCAGAGGGTCCAAGTTTTTTAAAATCACTGATGGCTTGTTTGCCTTCTTTGAGTTTGAGCTTATAACCTCGTTTGGGATAGAAGGCTTCAAATACTTTGTCACGATATTTTTCAAAAAGCTCTTTCTCGTTGGGATTTACGTAAAAGTCAAAAAATGCTTTCACTGATTTGTTCTTCTTATACAAGTCAGCAACAAGTTCAATGAGTTTATCCTTGTCGAGTTTTTTTAGTTCCTTTTTTATATCTGTCAGTCCCATAATTTAGGCTGTTACTTTCCGCCTACTCGACTTTACCCGGTGCTTCCTTCAGGTTGTCTGCCCTCCACAAAATACATATCAATCTCCCCTTTATTCTTAGCCGTTATTTTCCCTCTGTGCGTGCACCTGAATTTTGTTTTTACTAACTCATATGTAGTTTCACTGATGTTTATTTTGTCAGCCTCTCCACTGGTTTCCATGCGCGATGCGGTGTTAACCGTGTCTCCCCAAATATCATACGAATATTTTTTTACACCAACAATACCTGCTACCACCGGACCAGTGTGAATGCCAATTCTTATTTCAATAAAAGGTAAACCTTCTGTCTTTTTTCTCGTCCTTCTCTCATCTATAAAATTTACAATTTCTAAAGCCGCATTTACAGCATCGGTTGCATGCGTTAGGTTTGGTGATGGTAGTCCACCGGCGGCCATATAAGCATCACCTATTGTTTTAATTTTTTCCATACCGTGCCGTTCCATAATGTTATCAAAAGCAGAAAAGCATTCATGAATATCCTTTACTAAATTTTCCGGAGTAAGCATTTCTGAGTATTCCGTAAAGCCTTTAAAATCGGTAAATAAAACGGTTACTTCATTAATTAATTTCGCTTCAGCAGTTCCTTTTTCTTTTAGTTCTTCGGCAACTTCTGCTGGGAGAATATTTAACAGTAATTCTTCACTGCGGGCTTTTTCTTTTCTGACTTTGTTTCTCTGCAAAATAACGACTATTGAAAATAACAAAACGATTGCAAATCCACCTACAAATC
>JBDUAU010000509.1:0-2325 GCA_040004485.1 Saprospiraceae bacterium | reverse complement strand
GGATCAGTATACCACCTAATATGTTGGCAGCAGCTCCAATAACAATTCCTCTTTGGTATTTTGATGAAAAACAAGATATGTGGAAAGAAGAAGGACATGCCGATAAAATAGGAAATGAATATGTAGGCAAAGTAGGTCACTTTTCTTTTTGGAATTGTGATGACCGTTTTCCGGCTATAAATTGGGATATATCATTAATTTACAAAAATGGCAAACCAGCTTCAGGGCTCAACACATCGCTCACCATAAAAAAAAGCAATTCGAAAGTTGATGGTGCATCCAATGAAGCAGGCCTGATTAAGACTATTGTTCCTGCTAATGAAATTCTTATAATGGAAATTAATGACCAATGCGGGAATAGTATTTATTCCAAAGAAATTGGTCCTTACGCGAATGACCATTCCGAAGGAATAATTACACTACCGGAAACCAGTCAAGTCACAACCATCACAGGCAGCGCATTTGATTGTAATAATAATCCCGTGACTAAAGGATTTTTAAGAGTCAATGCCGATGGATTGAATTATGTATTCAATCTGGAAGCCCAAGATGGTTTGTTTGAAGAATCATTTCTTTCCTGTGTCGATGGAGATCTGACAGTCAGAGTCATTGATGAAACCAGAACGATGTCTAGTCTGCCCCTTAGCTTTCCTTCACTGCCTTCTTTGTCTGTAGGGAACATCACAGTTTGTGATAGTCTTGATCAATATATTAGATTTAGAGTCAATGGATTTAATAAGGAGTATATATTCCGAGACCTTATAGCAGTCGTTGATGAAAATCCGCAAGACGATGCAATCTACATTTTTGCATACGATACGATTGGATATAGAGGAGGTTTTAATTTTTATTTGAATGGTCATTCTGAAGGAACATACCATAATAAGGCTACTGGGGTACGAGTTAATTTACCAAATGGCGAGTATGGAAATGTGGTAAATTTAAATACAACTGTTACCTATCTGGGGAAAGTTGAAGATTTTATTGAAGGCACTTTCGATGGCCAGATTACCGCAGGAAACAATGGAGCAGGAGGTAATGGAAATTCTGATTTCAGTGGTTCTTTTGTAGTGAAGAGAAGTAAGTAGGTTGATATAATTAATGAAATGTGTAAATATTTTCAATCCTTGAAAATGCGAATTCTTCTCGTCAACAGGATAAGCATTTTTCACTTTGAAGTCAAATATTTTTAGCGTTATATTTAACCATGCGTAAAAATTTCCTGTCTTGCTTTTTTTTCATTTTTCTATATTCTCTTTCCTGTTATAGCCAGGACTTTAATGTGATGACCTTCAACCTCCGCTATCCAAATCCCGATGATGGGATACATTCTTGGGATAATCGCAGACCACTTGTCACAAGCCTGATCCGCTTTCACGATGTTGATCTGTTAGGTGTGCAGGAAGCTCATCGGAGGCAAATAAATGAGATCGATACCGATCTGCCTGAATATGCATGGTTTGGAGTTTGCAGGACAGATGGAAAGATTGATCCAAAACCTGACGGAGAATTTTCAGCTATTCTATATAGAAAATCGCGCTTCACTTTTCTGGATGGTAATACATTTTGGCTTTCTGAAACTCCTGATAAAATAGGATCAGTCGGATGGGATGCAGCCCTTCCACGCATTGTGACCTGGGCAAAATTTAAAGACAATAAAACGGGAAAAGTTTTTTTTTACTTCAACACCCATTTTGATCATATCGGCGTGAAGGCACGTAATGAAAGTGCACAATTACTTCTTCAACAAATAAAATTAATAGCCGGCAATGCAGAAGTAGTCATCACAGGAGATTTTAACTGTAATGAAACTGAGCAGCCTTATCATTTAATGACAAATGATTCGACATCTTATCATGTCACGGATGCCATGACAATATCTCAGTCACCTCCTTATGGTCCTAAGGGCAGTTTTGCAGGCAGTTTTATGATATCCGATTTGATCGACCACCGCATTGATTTTATTTTTGTTCGAAATAAAGTGGAGGTCTTGAAATATGCAATTCTTTCCGATTCATGGAATGGGAATATGGCATCAGATCATTTACCGGTGATAGCGGAAGTAAGGCTGTGAGTAGTGAATAGTGAATAGTGAATAGTGAAAAATGTTAGGCGTCGGTTGACCGACGTTTAACGATCGAAGGCTATTATTAAATAGTTTTAAAAAATATAAAATGATCGTTCGAACAATTAAATTTCAAATCTTAGCCACACTCGTCGGAATAACTTTTTTCGCCTGCGACGACAAAACAGATCAGGGACTAAGAGCCATTGATAAAGATCATGATTTTATTGTCTTTGGAAATATCGGTTCGCTATGTTCAG
>JBDUAU010000560.1:0-2326 GCA_040004485.1 Saprospiraceae bacterium | reverse complement strand
TCTGGCTGGAAGAAAACTCTATATTGATCATTGCAGTAGTTGCCATAACCTGCATTTGCCGAATGAATACAGCGGAGAAGTTTGGACAATGAAAATTGATGAAATGCAACAACGTGCAAAAATTACGGAGGAAGAAAAGCTGCTCATTTTAAAATACTTATCAAATGAATAAGAGCTGACTAAATGAAAACTCTGAAAGACATATTCACAAAAGCGCCTGATACCATTCCAAAATCCGAAGCCAATGATAAGTTGATAATATGGCAAAATCAACTTTACTCTCTCCAAAATCTTTTATATGCTGAAAAGAAACATTCATTGCTCATCGTTTTGCAGGACAATGGATGCGGCCGGTAAGGATGGAACGATCCGTCATGTTTTTTCCTGCATTAAAGATGTAGGCCGGAGATGAATCAAATGTAAGTATGGCACAAGATACTTTGCTTCACAGGTCTAAATGCAATAGTGCTGCAGTCCGCGGTGAGTATAGTTTTTTGATGGAGATTTAAATACTAACTAATTTAGACACCACCGAGATATATCAAATGCTTTATATTGATGTTCACTATTGTAAGAAATCGGAATCTTTAGTAGATTATCGCCGGTAACTTTTTGCCAAGGCACTAAATCTATCATAGAGAATAAACCAACCTACTTTAATGAAGGCCCGAATTCAATCCATTGATCTTATCTTGATGGCTAGTGTTTTTTTCCTTTATCCAATTTGTAAATGGTATAATCATTTTAAAAGCACACATCAAAAATGGTGGTTGAGCTATATTTGAAATATATTATTTCTTTTGTGTTTGTAAAATATAAGAAATGAAGAACATGAAATTTACTTTAATCGCAGCAATGTCTTTACTTTTTTATGGATTTGCAGCAGCACAAATCACCGTAATACAAAATACATCATCACCCGGACGGTATGATTTATATGAATTGTTCATTACACACAATGAAGTATCCTATACGAATGTCTGGGAACAGGTATCCGTCCAGGTAAATTTTATTAGTCCTACAAACGAAACTTACCCCATTGATGGATTTTATTACAATACGAATACATGGAAAGTACGTTTTGCACCACCTGAAACTGGAGTCTGGTCATGGACAATGACATTTAAAACACCGGGCGATTCATTTTCTAAAAATGGAAACTTTAATTGCGTTTCATCTGCTACAAAGGGGTTCCTTAAAAAACATCCTCGTAATCCGTACCGCCTGGTGTATGCAGATGATTCTCTTTTCAATGCCATCGGAATAGGTGATTGCATTACGGATGGCAATAATGACGGAAACATAAGCGATCAATGGGGATTTGACGGGGATTTTCGACCTGCAGGTCAGGAAGCTGGCTGGGATACTACGCTTAATGTCTATATGCAGGCTTATGGTAAAAATGGGGCTGGTTTCAATTTATTTCGCTGGAGTGTTAATAATTGTGCCTTTAATTTATTTAAGCGCATAGAGACTTCAGGCAATCAATATGGAGTCACGGAAGGGTTATGGGGTGACACCATAGTTCAGGCTCTTCGTCAGAATGGAATTCGGTTATGGCTTACGTTATTCTCATGGAACACACCTTTTCATTCTACTTCGGATATCCAACCGGCGGAAGAAGCTGCTGTCGAGAGATATATAAATTATGTTGTTGCACGCTATGGTGCCTATGTTGACATATGGGAAATAAACAATGAAACTGCGGTGACGGATAGGTGGATATCTTTTACCACAACATATCTCCGTTCAATTGATCCATATCATCGATTGATTTCGATAAGTTGGGAACGACCTATAAGCCCTGATATTGATATTAATTCACCCCACTGGTATGAGAAAGAATCTGAATTTGATTCTGATGTGCGAACCTCTCAAAAAATCACTGCCGATAAGCAAGGGGGTAAGCTCTTAGTGTATGGCGAACAGGGCAATTCAGTCCAAAATTGGGACGCACTATCTGCATTACGGATGCGCTTAAGAAGCTGGACAGCCTTTTTTGAGGAGGGAATATTTATTTTTTGGAATTCGAGTTGGGCGAAAGACTACTTCGGAGGGGGCGCCAGCAATATTTATTTGGGACCCCAGGAAAGGAACTACATCAGGATATTACAAAACTTCACTGCTTTAGCCGATACGAGTGTGCGGGATTTGGTCATCACGCCATCCAATCCATCACAGGTAAGGGCCTATGGCTTACGTAGCACAAATAAGCTCTTCGGGTATTTCCATCATTTTAGCTCGCACACCACCGCAACAACTTCTATTATGTTTGTAAATATTTCCGTAAAGTCTGATGTCACATGGATAGATCCCGAGACAGGAG
>JBDUAU010000393.1:0-7758 GCA_040004485.1 Saprospiraceae bacterium | reverse complement strand
GGAAACAAAATTATCATCAGGCCATTTCAATCTTGAACCAAGACCAATAAATGCTCTTCCGATCGCAAGCCGGCCACCACTAAAATATTCCTGGTTGAATTTCGTCAGTACACCACCCAGTGTAAATGAGTTTGGGCGCTTACCACCTAACCAAGGCTCCGTGAATGAAAAATTGTAGGATTGAAAGAAGTCACCATTTGTCTGCGCCCTGATCGATAGACGCTGACCATCTCCCTGCGGTAAAGGACTCCATGCATCTTTGTTGAAAATATTCCGCAAAGAAAAATTATTGAAGGTTACACCGAGTGTACCGATGACTTTGCTTCGACCGAAACCACCCCAACCTGCACTTAATTCCAATTGATCTGAAGGACGTTCTTCAACTTCATAGATAATATCTACTGTACCATTCGTCTGATCCACCGGAGTTTCAATGCCGAGTTTCTCAGGATTGAAATAACCAAGTGCGATGATCTGGCGTTGTGACCGGATAATATCGGACCTGCTGAATTTCTGGCCTGGTTGTGTTCTTAGTTCACGACGGATCACATGCTCATGTGTTCGTGTATTTCCTTTGATGATGACTTCATCTATTGTAGCCTGAGGGCCTTCGAAGATTCTCATCTCAAGATCTATCGTATCAGTCCGCACAGCTATTTCAGTAGGATCTACTGTAAAAAATAAATACCCGTCATCCAGATAGATGCTGCTGACATCTCTTCCATCAATGCTGAAGCGAAGACGTGAGTCAAGTAATTTTTCATTGTACACCTCACCTTTGCGGATACCCAGGACTTTGCTCAAAGCATCACTGTCATGTATGGTATTTCCTTTCCAGGTGATATTGCCAAAATAGTATTTGTCTCCTTCCTCTATCGTCATAGACATGTCCAATTCTCCATCCTTATTTCGCCAGAGTGAATCGTTGACTATGGCTGCATCTCTGAAACCCAACGTATGATAATAATCAATGATGGCTTGCTTGTCTGTTTCAAAATCAGAGTCCACATATTTTGATTTTTTCAGCAAGGCTGCTTTAGCCTTTGTTTTCTTCATCAGCTTACGAAGCTTTTTATCTTTTACTTCTTTATTACCGACAAAGGTTATATGCGCGATTTTAATCTTGTCTTTCGTATCAATATCAAAGATCAGGTTGACAGCATTCGTACGATCAGATATGGGTTCTTCGCTGACCTTGACAGAAACATCAAGAAAACCTTTTTCAATAAAATATTTTTGAATAGCATTCTTCGCATTGTTTTGCATAGCGGCACCTGCTACCTGTCCCTTGATCAGGAATGGTTTGATGATGTCATTGAGATCATCATGCGTGCCTTGCTTGACTCCTCTGTAAGACCAGTTCGCAAGACGTGCACGTTCCATGAGATGTATGGAAAGGAATATGATGTTTCCGATCCGTTTGTCCTGTGTGATCTGCACATCATCAAAAAGACGAAGCTTCCAAAGGTTTCGCATCGCTTTCGTGATATCTGTTCCCGGGATCTTGATGGTCTGACCGACTTTAAGGCCTGCTACTGATTTTATAGCTGTAGGATCAGAGAAGAATACTCCGGTGACTTCGATACCGCCGATTTCAAGCTCCTCTACAGCTCCATACTCCACGTTAGTTTTCTGTGAGAAAATGGCTGTCGTGGGCAACAGGAAAAATGAAAGGGAAAAAAGTATATAGGTAGCGTTTTTCAAAATCTTCATGCGGGTGATCAATTAATCTGGGTCAAAAACGATTAGCGGAGGTTTTGTGTTGTTTGGAAATTTACTGGTGGGTCAGTTGTTCGCTGATCTTCCCAAAGCGGCGTTCCCGTTGTTGATAATCTAATATCGCATTATAGAAGTCTTCTCCCTCAAAGTCAGGCCAATACACATCTGAAAAATACAGTTCTGTATAGGCGATCTGCCAGAGAAGGAAATTACTTATGCGGCGTTCTCCGCTCGTGCGGATCAATAGTTCCGGATCAGGTATATGGGATGTGGTGAGAAATGAACTCACTCCGGATTCATCGATATCTTCAGGCTTGATCTTACCCTCGGCTGCTTTCTGGGCAACTTTTCGCATAGCCTGGGTTATTTCCCAGCGCGCCGAATAATTCAACGCTAAGGTCAGGGTCATCCGGTCATTTGTTTTTGTATTTTCTATTCCTTCCAAAAGTGCCTTTTTAGTCCTTGGAGGTAATCGGTCTAAGTCTCCGATAGCATTAAGGCGGATATTGTTTTTATTCATCGTAGCCAGCTCCGACCGGATGGTAGACACGAGAATATCCATCAGGGCATTGACTTCCGGTCTCGGGCGATTCCAGTTTTCTGTTGAAAAAGCATAAAGTGTAAGAAATGGGATCCCGATTTCGGCAGCAGCTTCAGTGACTTCGCGGACTGACTTTACACCATTCCGATGGCCCCAGATCCTGGGTTTGCCATGTTCCTTTGCCCAGCGACCATTACCATCCATGATGACGGCCACATGCTGGGGCAATCTGGATAGATTGATCTGTTCTTTTGCTGAAGCCATACGGTCGGCAAAGGTATTGATTAAAAACGAAGCCGGAACATTGTCCCGGCTTCGTTTTTAAAGGTAGATTATTTGTATATTTTCTTTGGGAAAATATCAGAACATCAAGCTGACACCTGCTCCAAGTCCATTATTTCTGACCTCGACCTCTGTATCTGATATATTGGAAACACCGAACAAATATCTCAGATCAATGACAAGCGGACCTAAAACCACACCTGCACCTGCATGCAATCCAATTTCGATCTTTTTGTAGTCATTTAAAGTGATGTTGTCATTTCCATCCAGAAGGTAACCAAAACTTGGACCCCCAAAAACAGAGAATCCCACATCAGTACCGCCAAATTTGAACTTCAACAGGACAGGGACTTCAATATAATTTAGGGTGTATGTGAGATCATTGCCTTGTATATCCTCAATTTTGGATCCTTTCTGGAGCCAGTGTAATTCAGGAGATATATTAAGAACCTCACCAACTGGGAAATCAGCTACCAAAGCCAGATCAAGTCCAAGCTTAGCTTTGGAATTAATGTCCAATCCGCCATTTTTGAAATCCTGATTGGAAAACAATACACCTCCACGAATACCGACTCTCGTTTCCGATTGTGCCTGGAGACTGCTAAAGAGGAACATTGAGAAGATGCTCAACCCAATGATTTTAAATTTTAATACGTTTTTCATATAGTTTGATTTGATGATGAATTATATAGACTTTTTATAAAATTACAATTTCGTCTTGCACAATCTGATTCCATCCATTGGCTAGGGTACTTTACTTTTTGGTCTAAATCTGAGGGAAAAATCTATAACACAAAAAATGCAGGAAAGTTGAAAAACGATTGATGAGCGGAGATTATCTTGCATGATCATGGAAGACACCAGGAAAAATATTCTCTCCTCTGTATTTTATAAGTACCGTTACCACTTCTTCCTGGGCATGATTGTGCTCATAGCCGCCATCAACCTGACGATTGATATCATGGAGATTGATGCGGCTCAATATGCATCCATTTCTCTCGAGATGTCAGGCAGTGGAAGTTATCTCCAGGTTATGCAGAGAGGACAAGACTATCTTGACAAACCACCGTTATTATTCTGGTTATCATCTGTAAGCATTTCACTATTCGGAAATTCAAATATCGGGTATAAATTACCTGCTGTACTGATGTTGATTATCGCACTATGGGCTACATTCTCATTTGCAAAATTATGGTATGACCGGCGAACAGGTATAATAGCTGTATTAATATTGGGCACAACGCAGGGCTATCATTTGATGACTAATGATGTGCGCACGGATGGTCTTCTGACTGCATTTGTTATTTTATCCGTGTGGCTTCTGTCCTTATATCTGAAACATGGAAAATGGAGTCATCTGATCTTAGGCGGATTTTGTACAGGTGCGGCTATGCTCGCTAAAGGGCCGATCGGCATGGTTATTCCTGCTATGGCTATACTGGGACATCTGATATTAAATAAGGAATGGAAAAAATTATTTAATCCTGCATGGTTACTACTATTAATTCCAGTTGTGATTGTCTTAGCACCTATGTGTTATGGACTCTACACTCAGTTTGATCTTCATCCGGAAAAAGAAGTTTATGGTATGAAAGGGCCTTCAGGTCTCATGTTTTACTTTTGGACCCAAAGCTTTGGACGTATTACAGGTGACAGTCAATGGCACAATAATGCACCGGTATATTATTTTTTTCAGACCATGCTTTGGGATTTCCAACCATGGATTATTTTATTCTTCCCGGCCCTGGTGCGTAAAATGATTTCATGGTGGAAGCAAAATAAGTGGAATGAACAAAAACCAGAATGGATTTCACTTTCCGGATTTGTATTGCCTTTTATAGCGCTATCGATGTCCGGATATAAATTACCTCACTACATATTCCCATTATTTCCATTCGCTGCTGTCATCACAGCTGATCACCTGGTGCGAACAGCAGAGAGGTTGCCCCGATGGTTTGAATATTTTCAGATGTTCATTGTTCATTTATTATTTGCAGCCTCACTATTGATCCTGCTTTGGGTATTTCCAGATCACTCCATTTGGATTTTATTTTTATTCCCTGTTTTTTATTTTCTTTTTTGGTGGACTAGAATAAAATCTGTTGATGCTGCTGACAGATGGCTTATGCCTTCTTTAGCCGGTGTGATTTTTTTCCAGTTGGTGATGAGTCTTCATTTTTATCCTCAATTATTGAAATATCAATCTTCAAGTGAGGCCGGAAAATATATTGCTGCCGAAAAACCGGCACATGCATATTGGTATGATCAATCCGGATTTGCACTTGACTATTATAGTGGACACACGATTCCGAATATTACGCGAGAGAAGATGGATACGTTGATGACAGGCTGTTGGATCTATGTTACGGCTGCAGCTTTGAGCCAAATGCCTGCAAATAAAATCATACGGATTTTTGATGACTATAGGGTGACGGTATTGAGCATGGAATTTTTGAACCCGGCAACAAGAAACACCAAGGTGAAAAAAATATATTTGATCGAATTGAAAGGAGGGAATCGGTGATCGGTAAGCGGTGATCGGTAAGCGGTGATCAGTAAGCGGTGATCAGTAAGCAGTAATAGTAACCAGTGAGAGCAGTATGAGGCCACTATTAACATAAGTGTTTTACGAAGGCAGAGGCAAGTACTTTACGAAGACAGGGCTTTATTAAGACAGGGGCATGTGTTTTACGAAGACAGGGGCAAGCCCTTTCAATACTATTCACCATTCCAGCCTTCCTGATTTTTAATTTGTAGCTTAAAGAATTCTGTTAATACTTTTTATTCTTATTAAATGTTTCTTATTTTACAAGACACTTGATCACTTGATCACTTGATCACTTGATCACTTGATCACTTGATCACTTGATTACTGATTACTGATTACTGATTACTGATTTTCAACTCTATGAATAACCAATTCAAATCTCATCCCTGGCATGGGGTCCCGATCGGTGATCAGGCACCTGCAGTAGTGACGGCTTTCATTGAGATCACACCTTCTGATACTGTCAAATATGAGATCGACAAAGCCAGTGGTATCCTCAAAGTAGATCGCCCCCAATTATTCTCTAACGTGGTGCCTGCACTATATGGTTTTATACCGCAGACTTATTGCAAAGATGAAATTGCTAAGTTATGTATGGAACAAACCGGGATGACAGGTATCGAAGGTGATGGTGATCCGCTTGATATCCTTGTATTGACCGAACATCGGATCGTGAGAGGTGACATCCTGGTGCAAGCCATTCCCATAGGCGGATTGAAGATGATCGATGACCATCAGGCTGATGACAAGATTATCGCTGTGCTTCAGAAAGATGCGATGTATGCGCACATCGAAGATATATTTCAGCTGCCCGATGCTATACTTCAACGACTGAAACATTATTTCCTTACCTACAAATTATATCCGAATAAGGCACAACCCGTTGAGATACCAAATATTTATGGGCGAGAGGAAGCGATGAAAGTGATTGAGGCGTCGAGGAAAGATTACAATCACTACTTCGGTTGATTTCCAGACAGGACACAGCGTAGGGCAATATGTGATCAATTCTTTTGGACCTCACATCTCACACTTCAGGTAGAATCCAGAAATCTGTCTCAATGATAGAACTTACTCATCTTACAATCCACACTTTTTCACTTTTCACTTTTCACTTTTCACTTTTCACTTTTCACTTTTCACTTTTCACTTTTCGTTACCGTCTTCGTGTCTTCATGGCTATTTGATTTTTTACACTACAATAGCACAAAGCTTTTCTTCATGACTTCGTGGTGAGTGAAAGTATTTTGCCACAAAGGCGCTAAGGCGCTAAGTTATTTTCAATTTTCGACAGACGATTTTCACTTTTCACTTTTCACATAAAGCTGATCATCACCGGAGAATGATCACTATGGGCTATCCATCTTTCATATTTGCCTATTCCGATGCTTTGGACTTTATCCAGAAAAGAAGTTGATGCAAAACAATAGTCAAGATGATAGGGCTTCTGCTGACTGCGATGCAAATAAAAAGTAGGATGTTTTTCTTTCCCCTGCTCACTTTTGAAATGTTGATGATAAATACTATAAATATTATTTTCAGCCAGTTTGCTGACCACATCCGTGTGATTCTCTACTCTGCCTTTGCGATCCCAGATCGTGTTGCTATTGAAGTCTCCGATCAGAATTGAAGGTTCATCGAACAACTCTGCATAATGATGAAGTGCAAGCCAGATTTGTCCGACATATCTTTCCTTATAATTCTCTTTGCTGTCCATGGCCCAGATCGCAAAAAGCAAAAAGGATTCGTCCAGTCTTGTTACCCGAAAAGGAAGTATATATCTGAATTTAGAATTGTATTGAGGCAACAATTCAAATTTATACTCAGTGAAAGAGAAAATTCCAATGCCCTTATGAAAATTATCACCATACCAATGAAAATCGAAAGGTTTATGAATAAATGCATCAAAATTCATTCTATCTGTATGCTCACATTCCTGTACGATCAGAATATCAGGCTTGAGCTTCAGGATATGTTCAGCCTTTTTTCTGAATGCGCCCTGGCAGTTCCATGTGATTAGTTTCATCAATTACTGAACGACTGGCAGGTTATAATGTCATCATATTTTCGCAGGGGAATCTAAAATATCGCACGGAGTACACGGAGGTCACGGAGAACTTCACTCTATGCCCTATGCCCTATGCTCTATGCCCTATGCTCTATGCCCTATGCTCTATGCTCTATGCCCTATGCTCTATGCCCTTTGCTCTATTCACTAAACCAGGATGCATACTTGATATAATTCGCTGCCGTCCTTGTAATGAAAAATTGTTTCGTATCCTCATCGAGTTCTTTCAGTTTCTTCGCTGGCGTGCCTCCATAGATCCATCCTGATTCTAAAACTGAATTTTCTAAGACAACCGCACCAGCAGCAACGATGACATGTTTTTGAACTACGGTATTGTCCATGATGATAGCCCCCATGCCAACAAGAACCTCATCTTCTATTATACATCCATGAACAATTGCATTATGCCCTATGGACACATCATTGCCAATGATGACAGTTGATTTTTGAAAGGTAGCATGAAGGACAGCGCCGTCCTGGATATTGACACGATCACCGATCCGGATGGAATTGACGTCACCTCTTATGATCGTTCCCCACCATATGGAACATTGATCACCCATGATGACATCACCGATCACAACTGCAGTGTCTGCGAAG
>JBDUAU010000043.1:0-7766 GCA_040004485.1 Saprospiraceae bacterium | reverse complement strand
TCACTATTCACTATTCACTATTCACTATTCACTATTCACTATTCACTATTCACTGATTCCCCGCGTTCCAAGCCTGAACAACCGCTGCTGTACAAAACACAGGACTTGTGATACAATGTTGTCCGCTCCAGCTGCCATTCGGATTTTGTGCCTGTTTGAATTTTGGTTCGATAGATTGTCTCCATTTCATCCATTCATCTTTGCCTTGTTGGGCAAGTGCTTCACTGGTCATCATGTAAGACAAATATTCTTCACCGCCATTGTTACCAAAGCCCTGCCAGATGTCTTCACTTTGAAGAGCTTGTGTGGATGTATAATTTACGGCATATGAATTCGCCATTTTCTCTGCTTTATCACGGCCCATACCTTTGGATATTAATGCTTTGCTGATATCATCTTTTTTAGTTTTTCCGGTTGAATAGCCAAGAGCCATTCCGGGTTCAAGCATTCCTTCCACTTCTTTTGCATCTGCGGATGTGGCGCGTTGTGCACTCACTGCTGCATACAAGGGTACACCAGCAGCGTCTTCTGATTTTACACCATCCGTACTGATGTTGTTGGCCTGATATTCACGTGACTGATCGATCACTTTCTGATCTACTTTATATCTGGTCTGTGCAGTTTCAAGTGCATTGTTGGCCATAGCAGATTGCAATACAGGAGCCCAGCCTCCACCGGCCCAACCTCCATTAGCATTCTGACTTCCCTGAATAAGCGTGATACATGTTTCTGCAGCTTTATCCACTTTTGCAGAAAGTGCATCGTCTTTTATCTGATCCCGCATGGACGAAAGAAACTGCAATGCAAGAGAAGCATCAATGTGAATCCCCAATTTGACCTGAGGTTGCGTGCCTTCAAGTGGAGTGATACGTCCGTTGTCAGGCCTGCTATCAATATCTTTCAACAGCCTGTCAAGTGCTTTCATGATTTGTGTTTTGTAGGGATTTGTTTCCAGCTTTCCTCCTGCTTTTAATAGGGCCATCGCAACAAAAGAAGTTGTTGCGGGATCTGTTTGCACCGCATGCGGATCTGTTACGTTTTGATATGCGTGTGCACCGGAGCCCCATCCACCATTAGGAGATTGAGCTTCGAGCAACCAGGTAACCGCGGATTGGTTCCACGCTTCCTTGTCACCATTATAATAGAGTACTTTCGGATCAGTATTCACCGGTATTTTCTGTTCAGTAAAGAGCATAAAAAAACTGCTTGCAATCACGAGGATTGCCAGATACATTGTATTCATGACAATTAGATTTTAAACGGTTAACGATGTTGGATCCGCGCGGATGTGATGGTTAGATGCAGGTGAAAACGAAAATGCATAAACCATTCTTTTCATTTAACAGTTATTTAACTACTTCTTATGTGTGAGGTTTCGAACTAGCTTGGGACAAAAAAAGAGGACGCAGATAAAATAAGAAAAAGTATGATTTATTAGGATCAATTCGAAAGTCTCAATCAATTTTCAATTAAATCATATTAGATCTTAAATTTTCTTATAAAATCTGCGTCCTAAAAGCAAAATCCTTCGAACGGGCTTCACCTTATTTTCGAGGTAAGAGAAACTCGAAAATTTAGTATATCTGGTAGTAGGAGCAAACTCCTGTCATGGCAATGAAATATGTAATACCTTTAATTTCACAATTCACTATTGACTACTCACTTCTCACTATGAAAATAAAATTCAACTCCCCCGTCATCCTTGGTTTTTCGCTGGCATGTGTTGCAGTCTTTGTATTGGATAAATTGATGGTAGGGCACCTGATGCCATTTTTCACATTAGGGTACGTCACATTAGCGAATCCAATAACTATTCTGACATTATTCACCCACGTACTTGGCCATGTGAGTTGGGAGCATTTGATCGGCAACCTTACTTTTGTTTTATTGGTAGGTCCGATCATCGAAGAGAAATATGGGAGCAGAATGACTTTGCTAATGATGCTGGTCACTGCATTCATGACCGGTATATTCAATATACTTTTCTTTCATACCGGACTTTTAGGTGCCAGTGGTATTGTATTTATGTTTATTCTCCTTGTAAGTTTTACCAATTCAAAATCAGGAGAGATCCCGGTTACATTTATCCTCATTGCTATTTTGTTTATTGGCAAGGAAGTGATCCAGAGTCTGCATAATGATCAGATCTCTCAATTCGCGCATATCATGGGTGGAATATGCGGAAGTATTTTTGGATTTGTGACGAGGCCTGGGAGAGCGAGGGGTTAGGATTTTTTATTTCATTCACTGCGATATATTGACGTTCGTTTCTGATAATGCGGTTGCTGTAGCAGAATGGTTAAGTTTAGATGCTCAATGCAAAGCGACAAGAAAAATCTTCGATTCTATGTTTCGATTCTGCTTAACAATGAGTCGTTTCGCTTCGACCTCAGCGACATTTGTCGTTTCGCTTCGACTACAGCGACCATTGTCGTTTCGCTTCGACTCCAGCGACCATTGTCGTTTCGCTTCGACTCCGCTCAGCGACCGACCAACTCATACCAAAAGTAGTTTCGGCTCCGCTCAACTAAAAATTAAACAATTGAAAAAATAAAGCCTCAAAGTCCCAAGTTGAGCGGAGTCGAAACTTAGTAGGTGAGAAGTTGCCGGTCGCTGAGCGGACGGTTGCTGAGCTATAAGCACATGGTTGTGTTTTGCAAGTCGAAGCAGTCGAAGCGAAACGGCATCAGGTTGCGTGGAACTGAAATGATCGGAGCAGAGTGCTACGATTTCAATGATAATATCGTCTTCAACACATTCCGTGACACCTCCAAACTCACTTCAGTTGATTTCCCTTCAAGTATAAACATGGATATAGATCTGCAGTTATAAACTAAAACTTAATGTTTATAAGCTTGATCTTATTGGGTTTTCAGACACTTCTTACCCCCTTTTTAGAGTACTTAGTTATAAACTATAACTTAATGTTTATACGCCAGCATTTTATTGCCTTCTGGACCACCAATCGATAGACTTCTTTCATATCAATTCCAATACTCTTGGTAGGATGTCAATATCAACGACCCAGTCATTTCATTCGAGAGCCAATGAATCGGGCACCTGCTCAATTCACCTGCAGGACCTGATTTTGAGTATCGTTTTCAATACCTCTTTTGATTGTTGTAGAGAAACAACCGGAATCTTATTTTCCAGAATAATATCATGCATATTTTCCACTTCCCCGGAATACAAATATTGTCGCGGCACCTCCAGTATTTCTATCTCATCATTTCTGTGGATATACGCTTTGCACGCATCGACATTTGTAAACGGATGTGATATGTGAAGTTGTGCTTCGCTTCCATGAATGACGGTATCTGTAGAAAAAGATGATCTGAAGCTTGCAAAAAATTGTCCGCTGCGACCATGACCAAAATCAAGTATGGCAGAAGTAGAAAGATCAATTCCGTTTTCAATATACATTTGAGCAGAAGCTTGTACTTGTGATGAATTGTACAAATATTGGAACAAACTAATCGGATACACACCCACATCCCACAATGCACCACCACCAGCATCCGCATGCCAACGGTAATTATCAGAACCTCTTTCGAGTTTAAAACTAAAACAACTTCGCATCGAATGTATTTCACCTAAATCTCCCCGGTCAATAATTGTTTTCCACATATGAGTTTGGGGATGATGTAAATGCATGTATCCTTCCATCACCGTTAAACCTGTTTTTGCAACAGCATTTTCTATAGCATCAAAATCTTCCAGCGAAAGACACATTGGTTTCTCACACAACACATGTTTTCCGGCTTCCAGAGACCTGATGATCCATTCCGTATGCAGATGATTTGGAAGTGAAATATAGACGACATTGATTTCATCATTTGCAAGCAATTCTTCGTAGCTGCCATAAGATTTAGGGATATGCCATTGGGTCGCATAGTCCAATGATTTTTCATAGTCTCTGCTGGCTACTGCTAAAAGATTTCCCCTGACAGATTGATGGATGGCGGGGATGATCCTCCGGTTGATATGTGCTGTAGAAAGTATGCCCCACTGAATAGTCATGCGTTTGTCGATTTAGAATCACCTATGGTAGAGAAGCTTTGACCAAAATCATAGTAAAAACAGATCTTCTGACTATGTTTGCGACCGCATCAAACCGAATTCTACCATTATCACTACTTAATTGTCCATTCATGAAATTAGCAATTCTTATCAGTCTTGCCGGAATTACCTTCACGACGGCATGTAAAAATTCACCAGAAACAATATCTTCCAAATTGACGTATCCAGAGACAGCTAAATCAGACCACAAAGACCAATATTTTGGTGTAGATGTTGCTGATCCATACAACTGGCTTGAGAATGATACATCCAAAGCCACAATGGCCTGGGTAGAAGCGCAAAACAAAGTGACATTTGGATTCCTCGATAAGATTTCATGGAGAGCAAATCTCAAAAAGAGACTCGAGTCGTTGATCAATTACGAACGGATATCAGCACCACAACGGGAAGGACAGTTCGAATATTTTTATAAAAACACCGGGCTGCAAAATCATAGTGTGCTTTACAGAAAGCCAAAAGATAAGCCTGATGCAGCACCTGAATTATATCTTGATCCAAATGGATTTTCCAAAGATGGTACAATAGGTCTGAGTGGTATTTCTTTTACAAAGGACGGCACTTTATCAGCACACCAGATCACAGAAGGTGGATCAGACTGGCGTAAAGTGATCGTGATGGATGCCATCAAAAAGGAAATCATCGAAGACACATTGAAGGATGTCAAATTTAGCGATGTATCCTGGTATGGTGATGAAGGATTTTACTACAGCAGCTATGACAAACCTAAGGATGGAAGTCAACTTTCAGGTAAGACCCAGTATCATAAGTTGTTCTATCATAAATTAAAAACACCTCAGTCAAGTGATATACTTATCTATGGGGGAGAGAAACAACCTAACAGATACATCGGTGGATATGTCACCGAAGATCAGAAATATCTCGTGCTCACCTGTGCTGAAACAACCAGTGGTGGCCAATTATATGTACGTGATCTTTCTGTAAAAAATGGTCCATTCATTCAAATCAATGGTGACTATGAGAAAGACTTCAACTATGTTGAAAATGAAGGATCTAAATTTTATTTCCTGACCAATATTGATGCACCAAATTATAAAGTCGTTTCAGTGGACATCAATAAACCAGCAAAAGCAACTTGGGTTGATGTCATCCCTGAAACAGAACATGTATTGAGTTCTGGATCCGGAGGAGGAAAACTATTTGCAGAATATCTCATCGATGCAAAGACGGCTGTGAAACAATATGATCTCAATGGTAAGTTTGAAAGGGATATTGAATTGCCTGGTATCGGTACGGCAGCAGGTTTTGGTGCAAAGCGTGATGACAAGGATCTTTATTATTCCTTTACTTCATTTACAAGTCCGTCTACGATCTATCATTATGGTATCGCCAGTGGTAAATCTACATTGTATATCCAGCCCAAAATTGATTTTGATCCGGATGCATACGAGACGAAACAAATTTTTTATCAAAGCAAAGACGGTACAAAAATTCCGATGTTCATCGTCTATAAAAAAGGGATCAAGATGGATGGAAAAAATCCAACGATCCTTTATGCCTACGGTGGATTCAATATCAATCTTACACCTGCATTCAGTGCGCTTCGTGTAGCCTGGCTTGAGCAAGGTGGAATATATGCACAACCCAATCTCAGAGGTGGTGGTGAGTATGGTGAAAACTGGCATCAGGCCGGTACGAAGATGAAGAAGCAGAATGTATTTGATGATTTTATTGCTGCTGCGGAATACCTGAAGAAAGAGAATTATACATCAACGGATTATCTGGCTATCTCTGGTGGATCAAATGGTGGTTTGCTGATAGGTGCGACGATGACACAAAGACCAGACATTGCAAAAGTAGCTCTGCCGGCGGTAGGTGTGATGGATATGTTGCGCTACAATAAATTTACTGCAGGTGCAGGATGGGCTTCTGATTATGGTACTGCAGAAGACTCAAAGGAAATGTTTGAATACCTCAGAAAATATAGTCCTGTGCATGCATTAAAAGACAGCACGGCGTATCCGGCCACATTGATCACGACGGCAGATCATGATGACAGGGTAGTGCCTGCACATTCTTTCAAATTTGCTGCACGACTTCAAGAAGTTCAGCAGGGAGATAATCCGACATTGATCCGCATCCAGACCAAAGCAGGTCACGGCTCCGTATCCACTACGCAGCAGATTGAATTGCAGACAGATATTTATGCCTTTACCTGGGCCAATATGGGAGTGACACCTGATTTTTCGAAAACAGTAAAGAATTAGAACCGCTAATGGTTCGACCGTCTTCACTCATCCATATGCTACAGCTCACCAACCGTGACGCAGAGATTTATTTTAAAGGATTAACACAGATTAATCTGCGGCACTTGAGACAGTCAAATTGTAGGTCAATCCAGCTGATCTGATTTGTCTGTTTTGAAAAATAATTCTGCGTGAATCTGCGTAAACGGGACCGCTAATTACGCAGAGATTTATTTTAAAGGATTAACGCAAATTAATCTGCGGCACTTGAGACAGTCAAATTGTAGGTCAATCCAGTTGATCTGATTTATCTGTTTTGAAAAATAATTCTGCGTGAATCTGCGTAAACAGGACCGCTAATTCCGCAGAGATATTTAAAAGTGAATTAACGCAAATAAATCTGCGGCACTTGAGACAGTCAAATTGTAGGTCAATCCAGTTGATCTGATTTGCCTGTTTTGAAAAATAATTCTGCGTAAATCTGCGGTGAAAAAGATAGAGAATTGGCTATCTTGGCCGCACATATTGTAAACAAAAGATGGAAAGTCAAAATTACGGTCGTAAAGGGGGTTGTTTTCTCACGTTTTTACTCTTCTTCATTCTCTTTATACTCCTGTTGATGTGGGTATATCACAAGAACTCCCATCTTACCTTTTAGGCAAAATCTCTTTCTAAGACCATCCGGGGACCTGGAATTGCACCATGTGAGCGAATCGCTCCACTCTTTCGCTTAATTCTTCCTGGCTGATATCCCTTAAAGCCTCAGTACCAAACTTTTCGACACAGAATGAAGCCATTGCTGAGCCACAGGTAATCGCTTGTTTCAGGACCTCAAAATCAAGATTTTTCTGACCTGCGAGATAACCCATGAGGCCACCGGCAAACGTATCTCCGGCGCCTGTCGGGTCCTGCACTTCCGTCAGCAGCAGGGCAGGGGAGTAGAATACACGGCCTTCGCCAAAAAGCAAAGCACCATGTTCTCCTTTCTTGATGACCAGGTATTTTGGCCCCATTTCCCTGATGATTTCACTGGCTTTCAACAGGGAATACTGACCGGATAATTGACGTGCTTCCTCATCATTGATGATCAGCAGGTCGATCTGCGAGAGTACTTCAAGTAGTTCGTCCATGGCGCTGTCCATCCAGTAGTTCATCGTATCGAGGGCGATGACTTTGGGGCGATGGGCCATTTGTTTGATGACGCTGAGTTGGATGGAAGGGGTCAGATTTCCCAGCATGACGTATTCGCTATCTCTGAAGTGTGGTGGCAGGACCGGGTCAAAATCCGCCAGGACATTGAGATCTGTCACGAGGGTCTCGCGCGAATTGAGATTGTTGAAATAGCGGCCGGCCCAGAAAAATGATTTGCCGCCTTCGACGATTTTGATGCCTGAAGTATCGACGCCTCTTTTCTGCAGAGCTTCCAATTCAGATAAAGGGAAATCTTCGCCTATGATGGACACCATGCGGATGCCCTTTGTG
>JBDUAU010000317.1:0-7786 GCA_040004485.1 Saprospiraceae bacterium | reverse complement strand
AAAGCAGAAGCATTCACATCATAATAAGTCTCGGCACCTGCACCACTAATTGTCACAAGTTCCGCACCCGGAAAACTAGCGAATGCAGATCCATTAGAAGCATTTTGGAACACTGTCACCTGACGGGTTGAAGGATTGAGCGAGGTAAAATCCCAGGTCTGTGGTCCACCGGGAGGTGTCAAAGCTATACCTGTCGGAGCCAGATCAGTCGCTGTTTTCAGGGAATCACCTGCCGCAGGAAAAGTGGCATTCGTGATGATGATTTGAGCCGGAAGCAACACTGTGGCTGCCAGCAGGGTGAAGATCACCAGGATATTCTTTTTTTGCATGATGGATTGTTATAATAATGGTGTAAATGTAGGCTTTCAAAATGGTAGTTTTCATTAAAGGCCTGCAAGAAGTATCTTGATGACTAATTCAATCATGTAGAATGCAATACAGAAAATTGGGCAACACAGGTGAAGAACTTTCAGCTATAGGGCTAGGATGTATGGGGATGAATCATGCCTATGGTGAACCCGATGATGATGAAAGCATCGCTACATTGAATAAAGCCATTGAACTGGGTATAACATTTTGGGACACCGCCGATGTATATGCCAATGGCCGAAATGAAGAACTTGTAGCGAAAGTATTGAAGCCCAATCGCAGTAAAATATTTATAGCCACCAAGTTTGGTTTTCAATTGAATAATGCCGGGAAAATTTCGTCATTCAATGGTTCACCTTCTTATATTAAAACTGCAGTCGAAGCAAGCCTGAAGAGATTGCAAACGGATGTCATAGATTTGTATTATGCACATCGGATTGATCCAACAATTCCTGTGGAGGAAATGGTGGGCGCCATGGGAGAGTTAGTACATCAGGGCAAAGTGAGATACCTGGGCCTTTCAGAAGCGTCTCCTGTTTCAATCCGCAGAGCAACTAAAATACATCCGATAGCAGCATTGCAAAGTGAATATTCTTTGCTGACAAGAGAGCCTGAGGAAGAAATAATTCCTTTGTGTAAGGAGCTGGGCATCGCATTTGTTCCATTCAGTCCTTTAGCTCGTGGATTGGTGACAAATACACTTGATGTCGCACAACTAAAGGAAGGAGATTTTAGAAAGACGTTGCCGCGATATCAAAAGGAACATGCAGAGAATAATAAGTTATTAGCTGAAGGATTTGCATCGATTGCAAATGAAAAGAATTGCACATCTGCCCAACTGGCATTGGCATGGGTGTTGAGCCGGAGTCAAAACATCATTCCTATACCGGGGACAAAACGAAGAAAATATCTGATCGAAAATGCAGGCGCATTGGATTTAGAAATTACTACAACTGACCTTATTGAGATAGATGCTTTACTTCGAAAATACCCTGATACAGGCAACAGGTATAATGAAAGTAATGAACGGTTTGTGGATAAAAATTAGAAAGGGGAGAGAAAGCCCAAAATAACCACTCCTATTCACAACAATTTGCGTCATAAAGCATTAGCTTAGGTATCAGAAAACCTACACGAATAGCTTTGAGTCGTTATGTCCGCAAGTTTCTAAAAATAATTCTTTGGCTTGTCGGAATTATTGTTTTCCTCCTTGGATTAGCATTCATTCTCATTCAGGTACCCTACATTCAAAATCTGGCAAAAAACAAAGCGGTTTCTTTTCTGCAGAATAAGATAAAGACACCTGTCGCGATCGATCATTTTAGTCTTGATTTTCCAAAACGTATTGTACTCGAAGGGGTCTATTTCGAAGATCAGAAAGGAGACACTTTACTGGCGGGCGATACGATCAGAATCGATATCAGCCTGTGGAAACTTTTAAGCCGCGAGGTGAAGATCAATGAGATCGATCTCAGGGGCATCACGGCATATGTTGATAAGACACTTCCTGATAGTGCTTACAATTTTAATTACATACTGAAAGCATTTGTCAGGCAAGACACTTCTGCCGCTACAGATAGTACATCGGGCATGCGACTGTCGGTACGTAAAATAAATCTTGACCGGATTAACGTAAAGTATACTGATGAAGTGAAAGGCAATGATGTGAAAGTATATCTACATCATTTTGATACTGACATCAAAGAGTTTGATTTAGAAAATCAAAAATATACCGTACCGAAAATTAATTTGTCCGGATTGAATGCCACACTTAAGCAAACAAAAGCGATAAGTGCAAAAGCTATGACTACGGATACATTCACTGTAGATCATCCTTCCACTTATCCGGATGTATCAGTGGAAGAAATTAATATTTCTGATATCAATATTAATTATGGAAATTCAGTTACAGCCGTAGATTCTAAAGTTAAACTTGGAAATCTGAGAGTTGAATTTGATAAACTTGATTTGCCGGGACAGGATGTAAAACTTAAGTTGGTTCATCTTCAAAACTCAACGGGAACATTTGCACTCGGTAAAGCTGCACAAAAAGCTGTTGGTGCTACGGCTACAGAAGTGAAGACTGCTTTGAAACATGGCTGGACCGTTCAATTGACAAAACTCAATCTGGATAGCATTGATTTCAAATTCGATGATCTGACACATCAGCAACTATCAAAGGGAATCGATTACAACTATCTTGATCTTAAAAATCTTTATGTTGATGCAGCGGCTATTTCCTATAATGCCGATTCCATCACCGGCAAAATAAATCAATTGACTCTCAAAGAGCATAGCGGTCTTGATGTGAAAAACGTACAGGCGGATTTTTATTATGATCAGCATAGTGTTCGGTTAGACAACCTTGTACTCGAAACGCCAATGACATTTATTTCTGATCAAATACATTTGACTTATCCATCGATTGACACGATAGCAAAGGCTCCAGGTGTGCTGGGTATCAATGCACATTTCATTGATTCGAAATTGGCTGTACGTGATTTGCTCTTGTTTGCACCTTCTTTGTCAAAAAGATCTCCCTTCAATAAAAATCAAAATGCAATCATCCATATGAATGGTGGCCTTGAAGGCAGGGTCAGCGATCTTACATTCTCTGCTATGGAGATTACAGGTCTCGGTGATATAAGCGTGAAAGCTTCAGGAAATATTACCGGTTTGCCGGATGTCAATAAGTTATATTTCGATTTGATGATCGATCACTTCTACGCCCGTGCCCATGATATCACAGATTTTATTCCTCCGGGAACAATTCCTTCAAATATAAGAATACCTGATTTTATAGAAGCGAAGGGGAAATTTAAAGGCACCCTGAAAAGCTTTAGCACAGATATGAATTTAACTTCGAGCTATGGAGCCGCAATGATAAATGCAACTGTCAAAAATATTACCAGTAAAGGGAATGAAACCTATAACGCAAAAATTATAACCACATCTTTTGATCTGGGACGTTTGATTAAAAAGGAAGATAAAATCGGAAAGGTTACACTATCAGCTACGATAGTCGGAGCAGGCACAGATCCAAAAACAGCAAACGCAACATTTGAAGGAGTGATCAGTGAAGCTCAATACAATGATTACAATTATCATAACATTGCATTAACTGGAAATGCAAAGAATGGTGATATTGAAATTAAAGGCAACATAAAGGATCCGAATATCACTATAGATCTGCATGCTCTGGCCAATATGGACGGCCAATATCCAAAAGTGAATCTGACACTCAATGCAGATAGTATCGATCTCCGGAATTTGAATTTTTATTCTAAAGATTTTCGTTTCCATGGCCTGCTCATCGCTGATCTCGCAACTGCAGACCCGGATTATCTGAATGGAACTATCGAATTGTCAAAAGCAACAATTGCATTATCCGGGACAACTTACAAAGTGGATACACTGAGTATTGTTTCCGTCGCCACAGAAGGAGAAGATACACTTGATATCCGATCCGCCTTCCTGACTGCCAATATACATGGGCAATACAAACTCACACAGTTAATGCCTGCACTTCAGGGCACCATCAGACATTATTATAACATGCAGCCTGATTCTGCCATCACCTATGATCCGCAGAAAATTGAATTCACTGCTAAACTGGTTCGCTCTCCTTTTATAGAAGCCTTATTACCTGAACTGGTTGAAATGGAAGATGCAAATCTGGCAGGCAATTTTGATAGTGAAACAGGAAAGATCATTGTTGATGGAAACATACCCAGGTTGCGATACAGGGATTACACAATTGAAAATTTCAAATTGAATCTGAATACGGATAATAATTCTTTGAATTATGTTGTCACGCTGGATCAGGTCAGTAGCACACAGCTTCAGTTGATCAATTTATCACTGACAGGTAAAGCACAAAATAATATTCTCAGTATAAATCTGAAAGAACAAGATGCTGAAAAAAGGGATTTATACAGAATAGCCGGTGAATTCACTTCTGTTAATCATGTGTTTAAATTCAGTCTCTTGCCTGATGGATTATTGCTCAATAAACAATCATGGGCCGTCTCACAGGACAATTTGATTCAATTCGGTAGCGAGGGAATCATGGTGAGAAATTTCAACATTTCCAATGACGGACAGTCTTTGATGATTAACAGCAATCCACAGCAAGCTGATGCTCCGCTGAATATTCAATTTAAAGATTTTAAAATAGAAACATTTACACGTCTGGTGACCAAAGATTCATTATTAGCCGGAGGGATCGTCAATGGTGAAGCATCTTTGCGTGAACTAAAAACGAACCGGGTGTTTACCTCTGACCTCACTATTCAGGACTTTAGCTTTCACGGTGATACAGTTGGGAATATTTCTATGAAAGTAAATAATGAAAAGCGGGATACGTATGCAGCAGAAGTCTCCATCAGTGGAAGAGGTAATGATGTAAAAATGGATGGCTTCTATTACAATGCTGGTGATAAAAGTCATTTTGATCTCAATGCACATCTCGTTAAACTCAACCTGAAAAGCATTGAAGGGTTTTCATTAGGAGAACTTCATGATGCTTCTGGAAACATTGCAGGTGACCTTTCCATCAAAGGAACCATGACTGCTCCTGAAATTCGGGGAGATCTCCGGTTTCAACAAGCCGGATTTAAACTGACACGTTTCAATTCTTATTACAGAGCACAGGATGAACATATACGTTTTACGGCTGAAGGAATTGAACTGATCAATTTTACACTTCTCGATTCTACCGGCAATACAGCTGTCTTTGATGGGAATGTGTATACGAAAGACTACAGGAATTATCGATTTGGATTGGATGTGCATGCAGATAATTTCCAGGTTCTCAATTCAACACGCGAGAATAACAAACTCTATTTCGGGCGATTGTTTATTGATACCAAAATGCATATCAAAGGAGGTATCGACAATCCTGTCGTGGATGGCACAATACGTGTCAATGATAAAACGCAATTGACCATTGTCATTCCCCAGAAAGATCCGGGTCTCATCGATCGTGAAGGGATAGTGGAGTTTGTAGACATGGATACATTTCAACTGAATACTACTGTTTCCTCACAGGATTCTTTAACACATACACAGATGACGGGCATGGATGTAGCTGTTGCTATAGCTGTTGATAAGAATGCGGAATTGAACCTGATCATCGACGAAGCCAATGGCGATTTTCTGAAAGTCAAAGGCACCGCTAACCTCGATGGTGGAATTGATCCAAGTGGAAAAATGACATTGACAGGAATGTATGAATTGGAAGAGGGAACATATAATTTTTCTTTCAATCAACTCAAAAGAGAATTTCAGATCGGGAAGGGAAGTACGATTTCGTGGACGGGTGATCCTTACACAGCTGACGTAGATGTGACAGCCGTATATGTGGCGAAGACTGCACCTCTAAGTCTTGTTCAAAATCAGATGGGTGATGCAGATCAAAATATCATCAATACGTATAAGCAAAAACTTCCTTTTGAAATCATGCTCTTCATGAAAGGGAAATTGCTTCAACCTGATGTCACATTCGATATACAACTTCCGGATAAAAATTATGGGGTATCAGGCGAGGTGACATCTACTGTTCAAACAAAACTTACTCAATTACGTACAGAACCCTCAGAGTTGAACAAACAGGTATTTGCAGTCTTACTCCTTAACCGATTCATTGCAGAAGATCCTTTTCAGAATGCATCTCGCGGTGGCGGCATCTCATCGCTGGCAAGACAAAGTGCAAGCAAGATCCTTTCAGAACAGTTGAATAATCTTGTCGGTGGCATGATCGCCGGTGTTGATCTGAGTTTTGATATCAATTCCATCGAAGATTATACTACGGGTGAATTGAAAAACAGGACTGACCTCACCGTGGGATTAACGAAACAATTGTTGAACGACAGGCTTAAAGTGAGCATCGGGAGCAATTTTGAACTTGAAGGGCTGCAGGAAGCAAATCGCAAAACAACCAACATAGCCGGTGATGTCTCTGCGGAATATCAACTATCAAAAGACGGAAAATATGTCTTGCGTGCCTATCGCCGTGACGAATATATCATCGTGCAGGGTCAGGTCATAGAGACAGGGATAGGGTTTGTATTCACAGCTGATTATAATAAATTCAAGGATCTATTTTCAAAAAAGACAGAAGTACAAAAACAATTGAAGAAAGAGATACTTGACGAGAAAAAACAAAGCAGAGGTGAATAGGATAGGCAGAGACAACGCTACGCGTATGCGAAACCAGTTCTGCATGAGTGGTATCGTTAAACTGGGCTTTGCCATGATTATCCTTTTTTCAGTATTCTCCTGCAGCGTCACAAGGAAGCTACCTCCAAATGAAAAGCTTTATATCGGTGCAAAGGTGAAAATTGATGATCAACATAAGACTACTAAACAGAAAAAGGCATTAGAGAATGAGCTTCAGAGTTTAGTCAGGCCTAAACCGAATGCATCACTTTTGGGCATCCGGTACAAGCTGATGTTTTACAATCTCGTCGATTCCGTCAAAAGTAAAAAGGGGCTTAAGTATTTTATCAAACATAAGCTGGGCGAGCCTCCTGTTCTCTTCAGTGCAGTAAGCGTTGATGCGAATTCAAAAATCTTAAGCAATCATCTTGAAAACAGAGGTTATTTTAATTCACGATGTAATGCTGAGATCAGGGATAAGAATCGGAAAGTCAAAGTTGTTTATACGGCTGTGCCGGGCTTACAATATTTTATCCGCAATGTCCAATTTCTGATCGACAGCACGGATGAAGCAGGAGATGCCGTCATGAAAACAAAGGAAGAAACATTTTTAAAATCCGGTATTGCATATGATCTTGATGTCATCAAAGCAGAACGTGAGCGAATTGATCTGCGCCTTAAGGAGAATGGTTTTTATTTTTTCTCCCCCGATGATATCCTGGTGCTTGTCGACAGTACGATAGGAGAGCATAAAGTAGATCTGTTTGTACGCATCAAATCAGCCATACCTGATAAGGCGACGCGTATCTACAAAATAGCCAACACGTATGTTTTTCCTGATTTTGATATTGCAAAGGACACGATTGATATCTCGCAGGCGGTAAAGCAAAATGATTTTTATATCATCGATCCTGAGCACAAATGGAAGCCATTGACTTTTGAACGACTTATTCATTTCCACCCCGGCGATATCTACAACCGTACGGATCATAATGTGTCGCTTAATAGTATGGTAAGTCTTGGTGCTTTCAAATTTGTAAAAAATAAATTTGAAGAGACCGGTGATTCAGCCTGGTTGAATGTATATTATTTCCTCACGCCCTATCCCGGAAAATCTATTCGTCTTGAGTTATCCGGCAAGAAGACAGATGCAGATTTTACAGGAACAGAATTGACGATCAACTGGCGCAACCGGAATACATTCAGGGGAGCTGAAGCGCTTTCGATCTCTACATATGGTGGCGCGGATATACAGACT
>JBDUAU010000711.1:0-25726 GCA_040004485.1 Saprospiraceae bacterium | reverse complement strand
ATGTTTTCGATATAGAGAATATCGAATTTCAACCGCTGCACCATCTGTTCGATAGTACTTGCATATCCATATTTCACCTGGCCCCAGGATGTTATCCCCGGCCTTACTTTAAGCAGATGCTTATAGTGAGGCGCCTGCAACATGATCTGATCTATAAAATATTTTCGTTCCGGCCTCGGACCGACAAGTGACATCTCCCCTATCAGCACATTCCATAATTGAGGCAATTCGTCAAGCCTCCACTTCCGCATCATTGCACCCCAGGGTGTACATCTTTCATCACCATCAAACGACAATTGAGGTGTATTGCCTTCAGATCCGGGATACATCGATCGGAATTTATAAATGTTAAAGGGCTTTCCATTTAAGCCTACTCTTTCCTGCGAATAAAAAACAGGTCCGGATGATGATAGCCTGACCCTGATGGCTATATACAGAAACACAGGAGACAACACAATTAATCCAAGACTACTGACGACTATATCCAGAAGTCGTTTCACTATTTTTTCCCAATTGAGCATCAATCCCTGTCTGATCTCAATCAATACTGCACCATACAAATAATCCATTTTTACTGTTCCCAATAAAATATCGTACATGTCGGGAATGATCTTAACAAGGACTTCTTCATTGAAATCAAAAAGAATATCCAGTATACCCTTAAGCTTATTATGCTCAGAGGTCTCTATCGCGATCAAGGCTTCTTCTACTTCATACTTTTGAATGATGTCTGCCAGTTGATCCAAAGTTCCAAGGTTTGGCAAATGACCGGAAAGGGTTTGCGTCCCATTCGTTTCACTTTCAATAAATCCGATAAGCCTGTTGCCCAGACTCTTCTTACGTGTCCGTATGTCTTCATACAGATCATATGCCTTCTGATTACCCCCGATGATGATCGTTGAGTAGGTGATGCGTCCGGCTTTAAGTCTTCTGCTCGCCATCGTCAGAATAATCATTCTCACAATGGCCGTAATCGTAAAGTGGAGTACGAAAAGTCGAAAGAAGGATTGGAAATAAGTTGAAACAGTATCAACAGTGTCATCGAGCAGAAGTGTAAAAAATATAATAATGACACCGGCTAGGGAAAGAAAAAAAGTACGGATCAGCGTGGTCAGACGGGACAATCGATAGATGTCCTGGTATCGATCAAATATCCAGTAAAAGATGATCCATGCGAGGGGTATGATCACAAGTCCATACCAGAAATTATGATCATCAATGACACCATGATCAAATGTTTTGCCCTCACTTAAAGCTCTGAAATAATAGAACAATGCCCAGGCCGTCATGGCTGATATCAGATCAGCACACGCATATAAGAACATATGAAAACGCCTCAGTCTCTTCATCAGATTATAAGTGCACTACTTTGACATTGTCCAGTTGAATCTTAAGTTCCGGTTTTGTGGCATTAGATGGATAAAGTGATCTGAATAAAATCTTGTAAGCAGGAAAGTCTGATGCGGATAATTTATCAGTGAGATCTATATAGAGCATATTCCAGTTTTCACTTGGTTTGACAAGGTAGAAGAAGTTAGAAAACTTTTCGCCTGTCAATGAAATACCAAGGATGCCTATACTCATTTCCATTTCACTTTTATATTGAAATTCGAGATAAGTAGATTTGCCATTCGTAGGTAGATCCCCCATCGCTATTGCATTACCTACTTCGATGTAATTAGCTGTATCGGTTAGTATTATCTCTCCGCAATAATTTCCTTCAAATGGCCCGATCATCGTGCGTGTGACAAAACTTCCGGCAATTGTATCCCTGTTGTCGACAAATTCATTGCTCGTTTCGAAATCTGCATTCAGGCTCACCACAGTTTCAGGCTTGTAATGAGTTATTGGATTTATTTGAAGACTGTTTCCGGAAGAGGTAGTTAATGTGATTTCATACGGCGTATACAATGGATAGATAATCGGATCTTGAGCAAGCCCGTTATTCCGGATACCCGGGTGAAAGATAAATTGTGTTTGATCCTTATCCGCCAGAAAAGGTATTTCCACCGGCGGTGAGAAAATGCCAAGAAAACTTGAATCAGCATAGACCCAGACTTCCGTTATTTTATTTTGATCTGACCCCTGTCCCGGTAGTGTCTGCAGATCAAATCGCTCCAGCTTAATCTTTAAAGGAATCGCTTCCGTGGGATTGATCAGATCACAACCAACGGCACAAATACTCAACACCAGGAAAATTAATATCCCTGTTCCCAAATCCAGGTTACGATTCATATTGAGTTATTTGTTCCATGATTTTATGAGCTACTTCGACAGCCTTTGCTCCGTCATCAAACGTCACACCATAGGTAGAATTGTGGGCAATGGCATTATAAAACTCCTTTAATTCTTCCTCAATGGCATTGTGCTTTTCAATACCCGGATTATCGGCTGCTATCCATCGGGGTCCATCAGGCAAGTCAAGTTTCATTGACATCATATCTGTTGGCTCTTCATGCAAAAGCTTTACAACCTGTACTTCATGATTTAGAAAATCTATCGCTATATATTTATCACGTTGGAAAAGTCTGAGCTTCCTCATTTGTTTCAGACTGATACGACTGGCGGTAAGATTTGCAACTGCATTGTTGCGAAAAGTAATCCGTGCATTGCATATATCTGCAGATTTCCCGGCCACACCTACACCATTTGCTTCTATATGATCCACTTCCGAATCAATCATGGACAACACAAGGTCAATATCATGTATCATCAGATCCATGACCACAGGTACATCCATCCCCCGTGGGTTGAAAGGAGCCAGGCGATGTGCTTCTATAAAAACCGGTTTATCCAATCCAAATTGCCTGGCCGCCACAAACGATGGGTTATAACGTTCGACATGGCCTACTCTTCCGGCCAATTGCTTTTCAATGATAAGGTTAGACAGTTTTCTGCTGGTCTCTGGATGATCTGTCAATGGTTTTTCAACGAAGACATGTTTACCCGCCATGATGGACTGAAGTGCGATTTCATAATGCGTACTTGTAGGCGTTACTATGCATACAGCATCTACCGCATCTATCAATTCACTCATCGATTGGAAACTCCTGACATTGTATTTAGACGAGATCTCCTGAGATCTTTTTTCGTCAATATCATAGATGCCTTCAAGAGAAAACCCTTCGACACGTTGGGCACATTCGATATGAAACCGACCCAGATGGCCCGCACCGATAATGCCTAACTTAATCTTTCCCTGCTTTTTCATTATTTCATCCTTATCAAAGTCCAAAGACCCAATTTAGGTTTTACTCTTCAATAGACACCGAATAATCTCCATTTCTCTGAAAAGGAAGAATTTTTATTTTTCAATAAAACTTTTTGCTTTAAGCAGAGCTTCATTCAGTCCCGCTGGTTCAGATCCTCCTGCCGAAGCAAAGAAAGGTTGTCCTCCGCCTCCCCCATGGATCGCGCTCGCAAGTTCTTTTATGATATTTCCTGCATGAAGTTTTTTGTTTTTTACCAGGTCTTCACTGATATATAACATCAACTGCGCTTTTCCCTCTCCTTTGGAGCCCATCAACAGGAAACTACTTTCTCCAAGTTCGTTACCAATCTGGAAGATCAGGCTCTTAAGTAATTTCGGATCACTAATATTTACTTCAGCACTGATCATTTTTATTCCATTGACAGTTTCAACTTCATTTATCAATCTTGATTTGAGGTCAACTGCTTTAGTCAATTCAATTTCTTCAAGATGATGTCGTAAATCTCTTATCTCTGTTTGTAATTCCTTTATAGCCTTGACAGGATCTGAAGGATTTTTTAGTTCCTGTTTTAATAAAGAAAACTGATACAACTGTTCATTGATAAATATCTCTGCGGTTTCAGACGTGATAGCTTCGATTCTTCGTACTCCGGCTGCTATTGCCGATTCACTTGTGATTTTGAATAATCCAATGACGCCTGTTGAGGATACATGACAACCACCACACAATTCAATGGAGAAATCAGGATCAAACGTAATCATCCTTACTTTTTCACCGTATTTTTCTCCAAACAACATCCTCGCCCCAGCATGTTCTGCTTGTGAAATGGGTATGTTTCTATCCTCTCGTAATCTGATATTCTCTCTTATTTTTTGATTCACTCTTGCCTCAACTCTGCAAAGTTCTTCAGGAGTAACTTTTGCAAAATGAGAAAAGTCAAATCTGAGATATTCGTGACTCACCAGAGATCCTTTTTGTTGCACATGATCACCTAAGACCTCACGAAGTGCCGCATGCAGAAGATGTGTCGCGGAATGATTGTTTTCAATAAGGCGTCTTCTCGCAGTGTCTATTTTTGTTTCAACTTCTGATGTTACTGATTGTGGCAATCGATCAGTGATGTGGATGGGAAGGTCATTTTCCTTAACCACATTTTTTACTTCGATGACTTCGTTTCCAAACCACAGTTCCCCTATATCCCCCACTTGTCCGCCACCTTCCGGATAAAAACTCGTTTTGTCCAATACAAGTTGATACTGCTGTCCATCTTTGTCTTCTAAAGTTCTGTATTTTAATACATGCGATCCCACGACGATATCATGATCGTAACCCGCAAAAACAGGACTTTCTTTTATTGATTTTAGTTCAACCCAATCCCCAACTACTTTGACAGCATCTGTTCTTGATCTGTTTTTCTGTTCGGCCAATGCCTTGTTAAATTCTTTTTCATCAATCGCCCATCCCTTCTCTTCAGCCATCAATCGTGTCAGATCAATCGGGAATCCATAGGTATCATAAAGTTCAAATGCATCCTTCCCCGCTATTACTTTTCCTTTCACCTGTATTGTTTCGAATCTTTTCAGACCTCCTTCCAATGTCCTGAGAAATGATATTTCTTCCTGTTCGATCACGCGCTTAATGAAATCCTTTTGTTCTGCATAACCTGGAAAAATGTCCTTGAAAAAATCAACTAACAGAGGAATAAGCCTGTGCATCAATGGTTCTCTGACATTAAGAAAAGTATAGTAGTATCGAACAGCTCTTCTTAAAATTCGGCGCAATACATATCCTGCACCTGTATTAGAGGGTATCTGTCCATCGGATATGCCAAAACTCACTGCACGTGCATGATCTGCTATCACCCGCATAGCAATATCAGACATCACATCACCGGTATAGTCATTTTTATACTGTATCCCTGTGGCCTGCTCGATGAAATGGATAAGAGGAGAAAAGATATCCGTATCGTAATTAGAAGTTTTCTGTTGAATAACTCTTACAAGTCGTTCAAACCCCATTCCCGTATCAATATGTTTTGAAGGAAGAGATTCTAGAGAAGAATCTGCTTTACGGTTGTATTGAATAAATACGAGATTCCAGATTTCGATCACATTGGGATGGCCTGCATTGACGAGTTCTTTTCCGGGTATTAATCCTCTTTCCTCATCAGATCTTAGGTCAACATGTATTTCCGAACAAGGTCCGCAAGGTCCGGTGTCACCCATCTCCCAAAAATTATCTTTTTTCCCAAATGACAAAATGCGATCATTGGGAAGCCATTCCTGCCATAGTTGCCTGGCTTCATCATCTTCCGGAAGATTGTCTGTTTTATCACCTCCGAAAACACTTACGTAAATTTTATCCATCGGAAGTTCAAGCCTTTCTGACAGTAACTCCCATGCCCAGGCAATAGCCTCCTTTTTGAAATAATCTCCAAAGGACCAGTTGCCCAGCATTTCAAACATGGTATGATGATAACCATCACGGCCTACCTCTTCCAGATCATTATGCTTCCCGCTGACTCTCAGGCACTTTTGAGTATCAGCTATTCTCTTATGCACGATTGGTTTGTTTCCAAGAAAATAATCCTTAAATGGATTCATTCCTGCATTTGTAAACATAAGGGTAGGATCATCCTTATTGACCATCGGAGCAGACATGACAATTGTATGGCCTTTCTCTTCGAAAAAACTCAAAAATATATTCCGTATCTCTTTGGCAGTTTTAGCCATAATGTCTTTTTATTAAAATAGATATAAATGGTGATAATTTATTATATATTCAATCAACTGGGTTGCAATATATATTGTAATTAGAATTGATATATAATAAAATGTTAAATATTTTGTAAACAGGCTTTCAATGGTTACCTTAGCCAGCGATCCCATCTGGTTTATCTCTGATAAACCTCCTGTTTTAATACCCTCAAAATTACTCAAATCGCAGATTCATGGCTGGAAGAAAGTATGTATATAACGAATCAACCCTTTCATTTGAAGAATATCGGACACCAGGGAAGTTCAGGGTCTTTAGCTTTTTCGGTTATCTCTGTGCCACAATTGTAACCGCCACAATATTTCTTTCCCTTCACAACAAGTATTTCCCATCTCAAAATGAACTAGGCTTAATGAGGGAACTTGATCAGATGAAGTATCAATATGCTACCATCAATGATCAGATCAATTTAATGTCAGAAGATCTCAACACAGTGCACGAACGGGATGGAGGCATTCTTAGATTCATGCTTGGTATGGACCCTTTAGATGAATCTGTTTGGGAAGGTGGTGTCGGTGGTAGTGACAAATATACCAAGCTCATTCAGTATCCAAATTCAGGACAACTACTTGAAGAAACTCAGGAGAAGGTGGACAAATTGATGCTCCAGTTAAAAATTCAGAAGTTATCCCTCGATAGTATTCTGACAAAGGCGAATGCGAAAGAAGATATGCTTGCCAGCATTCCCAGCATTAAGCCTGTTAGAATTGACTTGCTTAAGAAAAGCTTAAGTGCACTTTCCGGTTTTGGCATCCGGCTTCATCCTGTTCACAAAGTGGAACGAATGCACACCGGAGTTGATTTTACTGCCCCTCCCGGATCACCTATTCAGGCCACTGGCAATGGCAAAGTTGTCACTGCAGAATATGGAAGAGTTGGATACGGCAATCACATCGTCATTGATCATGGATATGGCTATACCAGTCTTTACGGCCACATGGCTACTCTTTCAGTAAAAGAAGGTGACATTGTCCATAAAGGGCAAACCATCGGCACTGTGGGTACTACAGGTCTTTCAACCGGTCCTCATTGTCATTATGAGGTACGGATCAAAGGCAATCCTGTAGATCCGATCATCTATTGTATGGATGATCTTACTCCTGAGGAATATCAGACCCTTGTCCAGAGAGCAGGCATTGAGAATCAGTCCTTTGACTAGTCTTCATAATATTTAATCAGTCTGATTAATAAAAAAGATAATGACAGGCAGGGGCTTGTGATCAACCTTTTTTAATTGATTCCGATGTTCATTTGTGGGTGCATTTGGCTTCATTTCTACTTGCATTTTCTTTGCAACCTCCTTGATGGAAAACCCTAATTTAGAAGCAGTAATGAAGTCCATATCAGGAAATATCTCTATATTTAGGTGAATCCTGATCGAATGAAATCCATCGAAATCCAGAACCTCGATAAGTTATATTATACGATAGGTGAAGTTGCAGAAATGTTTGAAGTATCCAGATCTCTTCTCCGATACTGGGAAAATGAGTTTGCCTTCCTCACACCTCGAAAAAACAGGAAAGGAGACAGATTATTTACCAAAGAAAATATTCAGCAGATTCAGATCATTTATAATCTTGTTAAAGTAAGGGGCTTTACTCTTGACGGGGCTAAACAGGAACTCAAAAAAGAAAAATCAAATCTTACAGAACAGCTTAATCTGTCTGACCGGATAAAAGATATCTATGCCCGGTTAAAATCTCTTGATGACAAGCTATCTTCTTAACCGGCTACTTTAATAGTACCCTCAAGATTAATTCTTTCAGTGCAGTAACTTATTTCAAGTGCATCATTTGAAGCGATCACAAGAGTTTGAAATTCTCTTAATCGTCCTAAAAGATTAAAGAACCAGGCTTTGCCCTGCTCATCAAGATTCGATGTGGGTTCGTCCAATAAAATCAATGGACGATCATCCAGTAATACCAATCCTAATTTGACTCTTTGTTTCATTCCTGAAGAAAAAGATTTTATCTGCTGATCCGGGTTAAATGAATAAGCAAGATTCGAAAACCAATCCTGAAATAGTCGATATTCATTCAGCAGGCCAAGACGTTTGTGTAAAATAAACAACTCCTTAAGTGACAGTTCTTCTATGACTGAGTTATAAGGCGCCACAAAGTGAACTTGTCGAAACAACGATTCTTCCGGAATCCTTTTTCCATCAAGATAATATGTGATGATGCCTGAGGTTGGCAGCATTCCACCTGATAAAATCTTGAGAAGGGTTGATTTGCCTGATCCATTGGATCCAGTGATGGCAAACCGATTTCCTGTCTTGATTTTAAAAGACAGGTTATTGAACAGGGGTTTTTGATTGAAAGCTTTACTCAGCTTTTGTATATACAGATCCATTGACCGGATTATGCGCTCTGAAACCTCTCATGATACCACGTTCTGACTGATCTACAAAATCAAGGATTAAATCCTTTTCAGGTCCGCCTGCCAATGTTTCTTTGATCACTGAAACGGCCTGTGTGATATTGTATCCGCGAACAAACAGGACACGATAGATATCCTGGATGGCATGAATTTGTTCCTGAGTAAATCCCCGACGTTTCAATCCGGTCACATTGACACCTACAAACGACAATGGCTCCCTCGCAGCTTTCACATATGGGGGAATATCTTTCCTGACAAGAGCGCCACCACCTATCATGACATGCTCTCCGATCTTGACAAATTGGTGTACCGCTACTAATCCACCGATGACAGTATGGTGACCAATATGAATATGGCCGGCCAGATTTACATTATTAGCCAGGATACAATTGTTCCCGATAATGCAATCATGCGCGACATGCACATAAGCCATCAACAAGGAATTGTCCCCGATAGAAGTTTTGAAACTGGCTTTTGTCCCACGATTGATTGTACAATATTCCCTGATGATCACATTGTTACCAATTTCAAGTGTCGAATTTTCACCTTCAAATTTCAAATCCTGTGGAGAAGCTCCAACAACTGCACCAGGGAAAATATTACAATGATCGCCCAATCTTGTACCATTCAGGATGCTTGCGTTAGCACCTATTTTGCACCCCTTACCGATCACAACATCTTCCTCAATAGTGGTAAAAGGTCCCACCTGGACATCCCGTCCTATTTTCGCATTGCGATGAATATTATTCATTTCTTGGTTCATTACGCACGATTTGTGCTGTGAGTTCACTTTCTGACACTAACCTGCTCCCAACATACGCTGTCCCATACATATGGCAAATTCCTCTCCTTATCGGAACCAGAAGTTGCATTTTGAGAATTAGCTGATCACCGGGAACAACTTTACTTTTAAATTTTGTATTGTCAATTTTTAATAATAATGTAGCCCAGTTTTCAGGATCAGGCACCTTGCATAATATAAATACACCTCCTACCTGCGCGAGTGCTTCCACCTGTAGAACACCCGGAAAAATAGAATTGCCCGGAAAATGGCCCTGAAATAATGCTTCATTAAAGGTGATATTCTTGACACCTACGATAGATGTCTCATCCATTTCTAAAATTTTGTCAACCAACAGGAAAGGATACCTGTGCGGCAACATTTTACGAATGTCTTCTATCCCATACAATGCCGGCTGATCAGGATCAATCTTAGGTCTTCCTTTCGTTTTACGTTGCTCAATTAGTTTCCTTTTCAGGAGCTTTGTAAATTCAATATTGGCTGTGTGTCCTGGTTTGCGTGCAACGATTTTTCCTTTTATAGGCCTGCCCAGCAATGCAAGGTCACCGATGACATCTAACAATTTATGCCTTGCCGGCTCATTTTCAAATTTGAGTGAAGTCGTATTCAGGATACCCGTTTTTTCAACTTTGATACTTTGCTTGCCAAGCTTTTTAGCCAACCTATCCAATTCAGATTGATCCATCAGACGATCAGCGATCACCACTGCATTTTCAAGATCACCTCCTTTGATGAGATTCTGATCAAAAAGTTGTTCCAGTTCCCTTATAAAAACGAAAGTTCTGCAGGGAGCAATCTGGGTTTCATATTCATCAATGTTATGCAGACTTGCATATTGATGGCCCAGAATCTGAGAATTGAAATCAATCATGGCTGTGATTTCAAACTTATCACCAGGTAAAGCCAGTAATTCTGTTCCGGTGACCTCATCCTTAAACGAAATAGGTTCTTCTATCTCGAAGTATTCACGATCCATATCCTGTTCGACAAGACCGGCAGCATGGATACCTTGTACAAAATGCAAAGCACTGCCATCCATGATGGGGATTTCAGGACCATCTACTTTAATAAGGACATTATCAACACCCATACCTGACAAAGCCGAGAGGACATGCTCAATTGTACTTATTTGAGCGTCACCATTTTTTATGGTAGTCCCGCGGTTTGTCGACACTACCTGCCCAACATCTGCGATAAGAACAGGCTGGTCTTTCATATCGACCCGCATAAACCGAATACCATGATTGGCTTCCGCAGGTTCGAACTCCACAATTACAGATTTACCTGTATGAAGCCCCACTCCTTCCTGTCTGAAAGACTTTGCTATCGTCTTTTGTTTCATTCCATTTCCTTTTTAGCGGAGGCAATCTGCCTTTCCAAAGCTTCTATTCGTTTTATATAGTCAGGAAGCTGCTTAAATACAGCGTATGATTTTAAATAGTCTGTATAATTTATCGCGGGATAACCAAAAATACGGGAGCCTGCAGCAAATTTTCCTGTATGAACACCACTTTGAGCCTGGATCTCTATCCGATCTGCGATTTTAAGATGTCCCGCTATTCCTGCCTGTCCTCCTATCCGCACATTTTTACCAATCTCTGAACTTCCGGCGATACCCGCCTGTGCTGCAATCGCGGTATGGTCCCCGATATCAACATTGTGCGCTATCTGAACCAGGTTGTCAATTTTTGAGCCTTTACCTATCCTCGTTACGGACAATGTGCCTCTGTCAATGACGGTATTTGCTCCTATTTCCACGTCATCCTCTATAATCACAATTCCTACATGATTCACTTTCACATAATGCCCTTCATCATTGGGCCGATAGCCAAATCCGTCACTTCCGATGACGGCATTTGCATGTATGATACATCGGTCTCCGATCTGTGTATTGGGATAAATCTTTGCTCCTGGGTATATAATGGCCTCTGTACCAATTACCGTTCCATGCCCAATATAAACTTGCGGATAAATGATACTTTTTGACCCGATAAAACATTCACTCTCAATAAATGTAAACGCTCCGATGGATACATCCGGAGCAAACTGACAAGAAGGGTCAGTTACAGCTAAATCCGATATACCAGGTTGAGGGGTACCATTTTTACTAAATTTCTCTACAATGAACATCATAGCGGCGTAAACATCATCGACTTTAATCATAGTCGCTTCTAGAGGTGTTTTTGGGATAAAATCCCTTCCAACCAGCAAAACACTTGCATTTGTAGTATATGCATGATCTTCATATTTGGGGTTGGCCAGAAAAGTCACGGTGCCTGGTCTGCCTTTGTCTATCTGGGATGGTCCGTGGATTTTCTGTTCACCATCTCCTATCAGTTCACCATGGAGCAGCTTGCACAATTGTGCTGCATTCAGTATCATGCGGCAAAATTAACATTCATAGGCTATCTAACCCAGTTTATCATTGAGTTTCTATCCTAAATTATCAAAATAGAATCACCTATATATAAACCTCAAACCAGATATATCGACTTCTCTATTTAATTTTGGGCTATGACCAAGAGCAAAAAACAGCAAAAGAAAACCGGAAAATCGAAAGATACCCGCAGAAATCTAAACAACCATAAGCTTGACGGACAGGATTGGAAATACCTTGGCATAAGCCTGATTTTAACCCTTTTGGCCTTCATTGGCACCATCGGACATCAATTTGTCAATTGGGATGATGATTATAACCTCGCGAATAATAACAATACCGCTCTGTTGAATTGGGACAATATTGTCAATATTTTCTCCCAACATGTCATCGGTAACTACAATCCTCTCCCTATCCTGTCTTTTACAATAGAACGATCGCTTGTAGGCCTCAGTCCTGCTCTTTATCATGTTGACAATCTCATTCTTCACCTTATCTGTGTTTTTTTCATCTATAGGATATTCCGGGCACTTGATCTGGCAGCCCTGGCAGCGGGAGCAGGAGCAGTATTATTTGGTATTCATCCGATGAGAGTTGAATCTGTGGCCTGGGTCACAGAAAGGAAAGACGTATTGTTTGGAGCCTTTTTCCTCAGTGCCTTATGGTTCTACATTCTTTATGTGAAATCAGGGTACGCAAGAAAATATTTTTATGCGGCAATGGGTCTATTCGTATTTGCACTATTTTCAAAAATTCAGTCGGTATCCCTTCCATTGACTATGCTTTTGGTGGACTACTATTTCAAGCGGCCATTAAACATCAAATTGGTGATTGAAAAATGGGCTTTTTTCCTGCTGGCCCTCATTATCGGTTTGGTGGGATTTTACTTTCTTGGAAAACAAGGCTCAATCAACGACAAAACAAATTATAACATCATCGAGCGTCTTATGATCGGTGGCTACTCCCTTGGCGTTTATCTTCTAAAATTTATTTTCCCTTACCGGATGTCCCCCTTGTATCCATATCCTGCTAAATTACCGGTCGATGTTTACATAGGGCCTTTCGTTGGGTTAGGCATTCTTGGATTTATCTATATGGCGTATAAAAAAGATTGGAGACCTTATTTGTTTGGTGTTCTTTTCTTCATTGTCAATATCATGTTTGTACTCCAGATTGTTGGTGCTGGCCAGGGTTACCTCGCGGATCGTTTTACATATATTCCTTATGCAGGACTAATTTTTATAGTTGTCTATGCGGGCCAGTGGCTTTTCAACACAAATCAAGCAGCTGCCAAACCTGCTTTCTATGGTTTTGGAGTGATAGTCCTCATATTTATGTTCATGACGTTTAAGCAAACTAAAATATGGCAGAATAGCGACACACTATGGACGCATGTCCTAAAGTATTACAAGGATACACCGCTTCCTTTCCGGAACAGAGCTAATTATCGCCGGGATGAAGGAAGGATAGAAGAAGCCCTATCTGATTATGACTCCGCTATCCATCTCAAACCTGATGGAGCCTTGTACAATTCAAGAGCCAAGCTTTATTTCAATCTTCAGAAATATGAGCAAGCCATGAAGGATTATAATGAGGCCATTAAATCAGACAGCACCCAAGGTGAGTACTATGTCAACAGGGGTGCAGTATTTGCTTTGTCCGGTCAGCTTCAACAAGCATTAAATGATTTTGATAAAGGGTTAATCCTCGATCCAAAACATGCCAATGGCTACAAAAACAGATCTCTCGTCTATCAGTCTTTCCAGCAATGGGATAAAGCTATCAGTGATATCACCATCTATCTCAGTATGCATCCTGAAGATGCGGATCTATGGTACGAAAGGGGACGGCTAAAAAACATACTGAATCAGCAGGCAGATGCGATCCAGGATATCGATCGGGCCATCCAGTTAAACAATAAGCAAGGCTTGTATTATTATGAAAAAATGAAAAGCTATCTGGCTCTGAATCAAAAAGCCAACGCTCTGCAGCAATACAACATCGTAAAACAATTTGGAATAAAAATAGAACCGGAAGTACAAGCCGCTTTATCAAAATAAAAGGCGAACTTTCCATTCCTTCATCCAGTATAAATTATGTTAACCCGGCTTATTATTCGAAACTATGCAATTATTCCTGAACTGGATCTGCAAATCCTTCCGGGATTATCAGCGATAACAGGTGAAACAGGAGCAGGTAAATCCATATTACTCGGAGCCCTGGGCCTTGCACTGGGTAGAAGAGCTGACTTCAGAATATTACCTGATGAAGAATCAAAATGCATTGTTGAAGCTCACTTCGAATTGCAGGACAATTCGCTTAAAGAACTATTCATAAGAGAATCACTTGATTTTGACCATCAGATGATTTGCAGGCGGGAAATATCTTCCGGCGGCAAGAGTCGTTCTTTTGTCAATGACACACCTGTATCTCTTAAAGTCTTACAGGAATTGACGGGACACCTGATCGAGCTTCACCAGCAGCATGATAATTTAGCTCTTCAATCCAAAGAATACCAGATTAATGTGCTCGACACCCTGAGTGGCTCAATTGCACTATCTAAAAATTATCGATCAACTTACAGTCAACTGGTACAGATAAAAAATGAACTAACTAAAACAAAAGAAACTGAGCTCTCATCAGTCAGGCGAAAGGACTTTCTGAAATTTCAGCTTGAAGAATTGGAAAATGCAAAACTTACTCCGGGCGAAATTGATAAATTGGAAGAAGAACAGAATGTACTGAAGCACGCCGAAGCTATTGATCATACATTAGAGATGATCCAAAAAATATTAAACAACGGACCACATGCATTCAATAACCAGTTGACTATACTCATCAAACAAATTGAATCAGTTCGTCATGTCTCACATCCACTGGCTTCGATTGGAGACAGGATAGATGCCTTACGCATTGAAGTGCAGGACATCACACTGGAAGCAGGGCGACTGGATGGCGCTGTACAAAACGATCCATTCCATCTGGGACGAATTGAATCAAGACTTACTCAATTATACACCCTGATTAAAAAATATAATAGCAAGGATGAAAAAGAACTCCTTACTCAATATTCATTATTAAAAAAAGAATTGGAAGAATTATCCTCCGTGGGTGATCACATTGAAAAGCTGGAAAAAAATATCGCACAGACCACGATCACTTTAAAAAAAGAAGCAGATCAATTAACCCAAAAAAGAAAGAAAGGAGCTGAAAAAATAATACCCCAGATGGTCAGTTTGATCCATGAACTGGGGATGCCCAATGGTCAGTTTTCGATTGAAATAAATCCCCTTGATTCTCCAGGGCCTGATGGCCTTGATGACATTCATTTCCTGTTTTCCGCAAACAAAGGAATGTCATTACAACCTATTCAATCAGTGGCTTCAGGAGGAGAGTTATCACGATTAAGTTTAGCACTGAAGTCTTTATATGCCGCGCAGGCTAAATTACCAACAATTATTTTTGATGAAATCGATACCGGAATTTCGGGTGAAGTAGCATGGCGCATGGGACAACTCATTCGTTCACTATCTAAAGGCCATCAGGTCCTGATGATCACGCATTCTCCACAGATAGCCGTCCATGCTAAAGTGCAGTATCACGTCTCTAAAATCGGAACCGGAGCAAGAGATAAGTCCTCAGTGATGCTGCTTTCGCCTGCAGACAGATTAGTAGAAATAGCTAAAATGCTAAGCGGCGACCAACCTTCCAAAGCAGCATTGGCAAATGCCAAAAGCCTGACGAATGCTGTAAAAACTTGATTTATTCGATGCGTGGGTCAGGGCGCGATATCCTGTCTGTGATGTGAGACTGATGTGAGTTCGCCATTCATGATATGACGCGGCAATTCAATAAAAAATGTAGTGCCCACCCCTTTCTCGGTTTCAAAATAAATCCGGCCATCAAAAGACTGAATGATATCCGAACATATGGCGAGCCCGAGGCCCATACCGGATGATTTTGTTGTGAAATTCGGATAGAATACTTTTTCTTTCATGTGATCATCAATCCCCGATCCGTTATCCTGAATGGAGATCGTGATATGATCATCTGTAAAGACAAGTTTAATATAGATAATCCCACGCCTTGATTTTGGAATAGCCTGGATTGCATTCTTCACTATATTATTCAATACACGAATGATCTGGCTTTTATCTGCAAATACAAAAAGATCGTTGATGGGCACCTGAAGTTGAATATCCATATCTTCTCTTTTTCGAAAAAGATCATGCACTGAAGCTACCACATCATTGATGACAAATACTTCATTCATCGCCTGTGGCATTTTCGCATAACTTGAAAATTCGGATGCAATATGCGTCAGGTTATCAATTTGTTCTATCAATGTCTTGCTCACTCTCTTGATCATAGCGGGCAAATTACTTTCTTCTGTTTTTGTTGCAGCATTCTCCAGATACTGAATACTCAATTTCATCGGCGTCAGTGGATTCTTTATCTCATGCGCCACTTGCTTGGCCATCTCTCTCCAGGCTGTATCACGTTCAGTCTGAGCAAGCATGAGAGCACTTTCATCCAGCTTCGTCACCATTCCATTGTAATCACGAATCAATTCACCCACTTCATCATCTATCGACCATTGTATGGTTTCATTCTTTTTACCTAATCTGATTTTTTTCAATTTTTCACTCAACTGTGCGACGGGTCCTGTAATCGATCTTGCCATTAATACAGCCATGCATATAGCGATCAGAAATATAAAAACATAAGCATTTAAAAGTGTCATAAAAAATGCTGTACCGGGATCTCCGCTCTCACTACCGGATGGAAATAATTCAGTCAGTTCAATATAACCTGATTGTCCATTCCCTTTATGAATAGAAACATAACCAACATCTCCAAAACGACTGACTCCATCTTCATCAAGATGAGTTCCTGATAAATAATAATCTCTTGAACCGGCATCCAGTATCATCTTTGGAAGAAAAGCCAGTTTGAATGGTATATTGTTTACGCTGCTACCTTTATCATCCTGCTGGTGGATGAGATTACCCTGGGGGTCATAGATCTGATGGGATGCACTATTTGCCAACGCGATTTTGGCAGCCTGACTCATATCTTTTCGCCATGTTGTGGCTTCAGATGTAATGGTTTGACGAATAGATCCGGCTATCGTCCGCAATCGCTCATCATATCTCCTGATCTCATCTGCACGGCTATTGGATCTGATATAGTACACCGTGAGTAAGCCAACAATGATAAATGTGAGGATAATAATAAACACGATCGCAATCTGAATTTTATTTCGCAATGAAGGCCTTGGTGATATAGTCAATTCCATATTCTGTGGCAAAAATTCAAACCATGCATTCAACCCGGCAAGGATAAAAAGCAAAAAACTAAATACAGTAAATATCAATGAGAATAATGAAACGATCTGGTTGAGCCCATCCACTTTTTTACCGATCATGATGACATTGTCTTGATCATCGAGCAATGCTATGTCTGTTCTGTCATCACTTGTTGTAATTTCACAGAAAACACCTTTTGTCATTTTTGAAGGCCTCGAAAACACAATGGCATAGTCGTATGATTGATTGAACACGAGCTGCCCATCGTGATAAAATGCAATGCTGTATTTGTTAGGCAAATGAGGAAGCCATTCAATAAGGTCTTCTTCAAAATTCTCTTTTTGCCCATAGCTGTCCGGTGCGTCCTGTATAAGCTCTGTTCGCGTTATTTTTTCAAAATCCTTTTGATATTTATATAATACTAAGGCCGTCATAGAAGAAATAGTCACCAACCAGCTAAGTACCCAGATGACTGATTTATTCCCTTGTTCGATATATAAATCCAGCAAAGTCATCAGGATAAACACACCAAGATAAAATCCTACATCTGGCAGATCAATATCAATGAGGTGTATAAGCGGCAGGCTAAGTAAACCAGCAAAAAGAAGTGCAATCATCCGCTCATAAAAATTCGTCGTGTAAAATATTGCCCTGTTGACGATTTGAAATGAAAAAGTAAATACACCCATGATGATCAGACCACAAGCCATGATGGAAAGAAAATGATGAATATCAAATAAGGATATTTCACCCAGATCCAGTCTAAAATTACTTTGCCCGACTACCTGGCGAAGTATCCATGCCGTAAGCCCACACATCATGATGACCACCAGGTAATGGCTCATCGTCATCAATCGATCAGCCCATCTCTTATTTGATGCGGGAACAGTCGATGTTGTAATGAGCAGATCACGACTATAGATTTTACTGGCCAGCGTACATAGCCAAAGAAAAATAGAACTATCCAATAGCAGATCAGTAGTCGAATATGGAAATGAGATATCCTGTATGATCGGGCTCAGCAAGGATATCTGATCAAAAAAATCATGATAGGGAATAAACAATGTTGCCATCCTTACCCCTAGTACCCCTAACATCTGGAGAAGGATCTTATTGACATGGGAAATTTTTTGGTCCGGCATCTTTTGAATCCAGCTTATCCATGCCATACAAATGGCCCACACCGCAATAAGGCAAAATATAAAAATCAAACATTGGAGAAAAAACGAATATTCCTTAGTCAACAACTGAACGTGTGCTATCGGTGATCCATCAATACTCCGGATTAGTGTTGCATTGTCCGGAGTCGGATATCCGAATTTATATGGGGTAACACTTATACTGTACGCCTGCTCCTGTTCAGGAATAATAGGAATCTTAAAATAAACCTCCAGCAAATCCTGGTGATCAGCGATTTCGGCATGTTTGATATAAAAATCCTGTCTGTGATCACGGAACACTCCCGGAATATTTTCAAACTCCTTATGAGACGGATCTATGATTGATCCGGGCTTGGACCAAAAAATTAAACTGTCCTTGTGATAAAGGTATACGGTGTAAGGCTGCTGGCTGAGCTTTTCAATCTGGTTGACCAGATCATTTGACAATATTCTTCCGGAACTCTGTACAGATCGGATTTGGTTGATCCAGTCACCATCCTTTGTATCGTTTAATGATGCAACTTCAAGATCATGTATATTCTGTTCAATCTGCTGTGCGAAGTGAGCTTTATCATATGACAATTGATCAAAGCCAACCAGCCCTGCCAGGCTCATCAAGCAAAAAAGAGTGATGGCAATGTATATATATACTTTGTCCCTGATCCACATATATCACATAAAGATAATATATAATGAGTAATTTATTATATATCACGAGGTTAACTAAACTTTTAAGCCGGGGATCGATGAATATTGAGATTTCAGCAAGGACAGAGAACGAATGCTGCTTTGTAGCCGTTATGGTTAGGCATCTGTGATGGATCTATCGCTCTCAATTTATTGAGGGAGGAAAGTCCGGACAGCGTAGAGTACCGTACCATCTAACAGATGGGCTTTGCTTTCAGCAGGGACAGACAGTGTCACAGAAACTATACCGTCACACCGAAGGGTGGGATAAGGGTGAAAACGTGTGGTAAGAGCACACGCATGATAAGGGTAACCGATCATGGGATAAACCTTGCGGGCTGAAATGCCATGTACACTCCAATCTCGTCATGCACTTGTGTATGATAAGCCCGGCTGCTCGCCGGCGTGTAACAACAGTTGGAGGGGGTAGGCAGATAGAGCTATAGTAGTAATGCTATGGCCCAGATAAATGATAGGTATTTCTGATTCGTCAGGAATGACAGAATCCGGCTTATACATCACAGATGCATTTTTTTCAAATCTAAATACAAAAAAGCCGGACAAGAATTAACTTGTCCGGCTTGATATTTTTAATTCGTTTTTTTAATTAGTGGGTTCAGGAACTGCATCCGCCTGTTTGTCAAGATGGAATACAAGTGTGAAGCGAAGCGTATTGTCAAGTGGGCTTCTTTGATTTGAAGTAGGCACCAGATATGAAACATTCAACCCAAATACATTGTATTTTAAACCTAACCCCGCAGTTAAAAATTGCCTGTTGCCTTTTGTAGGGTGCTCATAATAGTACCCGGCTCTGAATGCAAATTGTTTATTGTACCAGTATTCAACGCCCATAGAATACATCAACTCACGTAACTCTTCTTTGAATCCTCCTGGTGCATCACCAAAAGATCCGAATACACCTTCAAACAGTGCTTTTTCACGGTAGTCAGGGAAACCATTTCCATTCTTATCATAATCCGGGGAAGTATCAGGAACTGGAGTAGGAACAAGTAATTTGTTTACGTCAACTGTAAATGTCAGTTGGTTATAATCATCCAGATCAAGTTCTAAAGCTCCTCCGATGCCAAAATTTCCTGGAAGAAAATCTTTAAAATCAGATTTTGTATAAGACACTTTTGAACCGATATTCGTAAATGCGGTACCTATTCTCAACATACCGGCATTGATTTTCTTCTGATATGTAAATGAAATATCAACTGCTCCGGCTTTTGCTGCTACAATGTCAATGTTGTCTATTTGTTGTCCACCGGCCAGATTCGAATAAATAAATTTACCTGTGATACCTGCTGCAAAGTTGTCTGATAATTTCCGGGCATAGGCTAATGCCACCTCAAATTCGTTAGGCCTGCCTACGCCAAGTGAGCCACCATTGATATCCGTAAATTGTAAATCGCCAAGGGCAAAATACCTCAAGGAAACTCCGATTGTCTGAAATTCATCCAATTTCTTATATCCGGATAAATAAGCCATGTAAACATCCTGCAGCCCCAAAGATCGGAGCCAGGGAGAATAACTTGCAGCCAGACCCATGTCGGAATTAATGAACGCAAGCTTGGAAGCATTGCTGTGTATTGAATTGGCGTCAGCCGAAGTAGCAATACCCGCATCGCCCATTGCTGCAGAACGGGCATCAGGCACAATTCTTAGAAAAGGAACAGCCGAAATGATCGTATTAGGACAATCGATAGCATGTGTGAATGTACATTGGCTTGTACCTAAATTGGCTAACAAGAGGAAAAGTATCAGGAGTGAGGTAAACTTCATGAAAGTGAGTGTTAGATTGAATAATTGAATGCAAAGATAATTTAAAAGGCTCAACGGAGAATCACCAGCTTACCTGCCGTACTTTCTGCGTTTTCCTTTGTCCCATTAACGTTAAATGACACTTTTATTTTATACACATAGATGCCTTTATCTACCTGATTGTCATTATCATCCGTTCCGTCCCAGGTCAGATCGTCGACTCTGTAGCCATCAGATATAAAATCCTTCATTTCCAGGGTTCTCACCGGCAGGCCGATTATACTATAGATATTGAGCCTAATGTCCATTGGCACCCCGGGTCTGTTATGTTCAAACTGAAAGCGGGTAAAATCATATAATGGATTAGGATAATTCAGGACATTCTGCAGTATTGCACCCTTCTCGTCCACAACCACAAAATCAAGATAGGCCTCTCCAGGGTTATTGGCCAGGTCCCATGCGGTCACTTTCAGGGTATGCAGACCTGGTTTCAAATTACTCAGTGGATATCTGACAATTCCTTTTTTATAGTCATCCAGAGCTGCAACATAGAAATCATTCAGTATAAAGCTATTCTTATCGTCACCGTCTAAAACAGCTTCCAGATCATGCCCCACACCGGTTCCGGAGACATTGATTCCAAAATCATCACTTAGCACGGCATAGATAAACGGATTAGTATCTGTGATGCCACCGGACAAAAAATGATCATCATTCATATAAAGTTTGATTAGTGGTGGCTGGTCATCTGACGATACTTCAGAAGAAACGCCTCCAATAATAAATGATGAAAAATATCCTCCTGCATCCACTGTGCCATCCTGTGCATAAAAACTAAATTTCCCGGGTCCGTAGGAAAAATCAATATCCTTTGGCAGCACAAATTCAATAGTCCAACGCCCTGCACTCACCGTTGCTTTGCCTTTGAAAAGTTGTCTGTTCTGAGTTGTAAAGCTCCTTACACTGCTTTCTTCATCATTGGCCAGTGTCTTTCTGATCTGAACCTTATCAAAGACAGTAAGGGATAATTCGCCATTAAAATTATTTAATACCTGGCCCTGATCATCAAGTATGATCCCCGATAGATTTGCTTTTTCAAGTGCACTTAAGGTATCTGGCAAACCACTAATTGGATTTCCATCAATTTCAGTTACTACGATATGAAATTTTGGGATAGCGAGTCTCATTGAAGGATCTCCGAGAAGTGTAAACTTTCTGGCATTGTTGTCCAGGGAATCCACACCTATATTTTTTGATCTGGTCAATACCTCACCGATACCCGGATATTCCCCCGGACTATCAGGATTGTACAATCGTTCAAGTACCGCCTTTGTCAGCCTTTCATTGCTTCCGGAATATACAGCTCTCACTGTCGTCATGAGAGCAACAGCACCACCTTTTGGATTTGATAATAAATGCTCGCCGGCTGTTGTAAAACTTGGTTCATCATATCCTGCAAACGAACAGGTAGCCGTTATAAAAACAGGCAGGTTGTCAAAATTTTCATATGACTGTGCCTGGTTAATACCTAGCACGCGTTCCTGCGTCCAGCCATTTTGTCCGCCATGACCCATATAGGTTACAGTCAATGCACCTTTTTTCATGTTCAGATCTATAGCTTCATTTACTGCCGGATATCTGTCTCCTCCCGGTGTGACTTCCTGAGGAAAAGCATCCAGGTAAATTTTATTCATATTTAATTCGGGATGAGCAATAGCATTTTGATTGGCTAACCCATCCGCCTGGTTAAGATGTGTATTACTGTCTTCATCATCTGCCACCATTACAACTCTTTCTCTCCAGTCATTCAGAGTGCTCGGACTTGTATCATAGTGAATGATCTTGTCGACCACAGCCATGGCATCTTCAGGTGTGTCGGCGGGTATTCTACCAATGGCAATATCTACAGCACCGATAAGTGTTTTTCCTTCTTCCCCTTCATTATCATCGAGTAGTCCGAAATAATCATCCGTAGGGAACGATCGTATCGGATCCAACGATTCCTCCGTCTCAAATGCAGGTATAAAATCGTGACGTGGCAATTCAGGAAATCTTCCGAGGTAATCATATGTCGCGTCACCTATCAATAATAAATATCTGAATGCGACATCTCTCTTATAAATCATTCTTGCAAAATCGCGAATAGCAGAAGGGTCATGCGAACCTCCACTAAATTCTTGAAAAACCTGGCTGACAGGGACTGCACTCACTTCCAGATGATCATCGTTTCTGCGATGTTCAGCTAATTTTTGAGCTGCAGCTTCATAGGCATCATAATAAACAATGACTAGATCTGCAGTTTGAATACTGTGTAGGTTTTGATTTTTCACAGCGTTTTCATAAACAGGGCTTAATACATCTTTCGCAGGATCAAAAGCAATGAATTGATTCGGCGTGCCTGAAAGTTGAGGTACAGAAAATGAACTCTGCGTCCCATTAGATTCAAATAGCTGAATGACGGGGTTTATTGGATTTGTAATATCCCAGATCATTCCATCGGAGGGCATACCTGTAACAATGAATTTAGGATTGCCGAGAAAATTTGATCTCGGATCACGAATATAAAAGGGCTTACCTGATGTATAAATATTTTGTTTCCACGTGTTAATTTCTATGTAATCAATCCATGCCCTGGAATTAATACCGTTAGCCCCAGGATATTTTATTTTTATTTTATTAATTGCTTCATTGGGTTTGAATACGCCCTGCATGATAGCATCATTAGCAAATGAGGCTTCAAAATTTCCCAGTGATACGCCACCAACACTTTTGCTAAATTCATGTTGATTAAAATCGATATAAAAAATGGATGCATTTTCGGCCCTGGCGGCAAACCTCACTTTATAATAAAATGTATCCGCAGGAATGATGTTTGTAAGATCAAAATCATTTGAATAATCCACTTCATTGATGACAGCCAATTCATCGCCATACCATTCCTGTCCCGATCCCGGTGGCCTGTAGCGGCCAAGCAGATTTACTTTTTCTTCCTCAAGTCGTTGATAGCTAAGAGATGCATTGGCTTCATATTGGCCCACAGGTCCGTTTGCTCTTGTAGCCATCGGATCTCTTGTGCCATTATTAATGATGATGTAGTAATGATTTACCTCATCATAAATATTCTTGTCCATATGATAGATCCTGCTCACTGGATCGTATATCCAATGATCCGGTCCCTGAGCATACCATAAAAAATAATCTCCCTGGTCAAACTTTCCATCATCCATTCCTACACCCAGCATCGCGGTTTCTTCCATATCATCAATACGAACAGCACCATTCCATTGTGGAACTCTGCCATCTCCATTTCCAAAAATTGCTATTTGATTTGGATTTAATGTGCCAGGGTCTATTTTTAGTTTGTCTTTAATAAAAGCATAATCAAGTTTGTATATGCCAGCCTGGGAAACAGCGATTCTATGTATGATACCGGAGGAGAGTACAGATGTCTCTTTAAATTCAGGTCCTGACCGCTGACCGATAAGTGAATTGAATTTGATCAATCCAATTAATAAAACAAGCAAGTAAACTCGAATCATACGATGTGACCTGGTTTGAATGGAAAGTAAATTCGTTATAAAAACGTTAACGCAAATGTTCTATTGCCGGGTATTCTTTTTATTTTTTTCAATGAAAAGATACATCAAATGACAATTTGCCGCTATTTGTTTAAAGCCTCCCTTGCCAAACTACCATGGCGAAAAGCGTTATTATTGCAACCACTCAATGAAAATCAGATCTTTTTCTTTCTACACCACGATGAATAATGGCAGTTTGTCCTGGCTGAAATCATTATCAATCTTCATTATTTTTTACATTACCTCAATCTTTTGTTTTACGACAAAAGCACAGGATCCGGTTTTTTCTCAATTTTATTTATCCCCGCTGCAACTCAATCCGGCGCTTACGGGCTTAACAGAAGATCCTCGTTTTTCAGCGAACTACCGAAATCAATATCCCGGGTTCAACAACGCATACAGGACTTATGCACTATCATACGATCAGTTTTTCCCACGGATCAAGGGAGGCCTTGGCTTCTGGATACTATCTGATGATGCAGGTGATGGCATTTTGAAAACGATTAAAGCAGCCGGAATTTTCTCGTATAAAACAGATTTGTCCAGGCATATTTCAGTCAAAATGGGAATTGAAGCAGGTATTGTCCAATCAACGCTCAATTGGAATCAATTGGTATTCGGAGATCAGATAGATGACTACTCGGGCACGATTAGCCCCGGGGGTATTCCTTTTCCTACGGAAGAAACGGCTCCTGAAAAAAATAAAGTGGTGTACCCTGATCTTGGGATCGGCATTATCATTTATGGAGGTGTCCTGTATTCAGGTTTATCGGTCAGACATATTAACCGGCCTGATCCTGATTTCCTATCTGTCAATTCTGATCTTTCTCCCAGGATTCCGATGAGATGGACCCTTCATGCGGGTGCTTCATGGCCGGTTTTTACCCATATTTTCAGGCAAACCTTTAAAATGGCTGTCTCTCCTTCCATAATAGTGGTTCAGCAAGGTCCTTTTAGCCAGATAAACGGAGGAGCAACTTTAGATTCCGATGTTCTGAATTTCGGCATTCATTATAGAATATCATCAGGACATTCAGAAGCACTTATTGGTTCTATTGGGTTCAAAACCAACAAATTAAAGATAGGATATAGCTTTGATTATACTGTTTCCGGATTCCCATTGAGCGGAGGTACACATGAAATTGGGATTGTATATCTCCTTGACAATGGGGACACTGAATCTAGATACAATGATTGTCTTAACATTTTCAGATAGTGATACCGTGATGTCAGGCACAATATTTGTCCTGCCTGATGACAATAAAACCTGCAATAATTCTAGGTAGGATACGTTTCAGAAAATGTATATTTGTCCCTCTTTTAAAAATAATGGTCAGTTACGAATGAAAAGATTTCTCTTAATAGGAACAAGCGCCCTTTTAATATTTGGGTTTACAGCTTGTAAAAAGTCAGAGCGTTCTTCAGTCACGGGTTGGAAATATAACGACCAGGAGTGGGGGGGATTTGAGAAAGGAACTCATGGAGACATGGAGATAGGGCCAGGATTGGTTCCTATCGAGGGTGGTACTTTTACCATGGGTCTTACAGATCAGGATGTCACTTTTGCCTGGGACAATGTCCCCAGAAGAATTACGGTCTCTTCATTTTTAATGGATGAAACCGAAGTTTCGACTTCACATTACCGGGAATTTGAATATTGGACAAGAAGGGTTTTGGGTGATT
>JBDUAU010000318.1:0-2349 GCA_040004485.1 Saprospiraceae bacterium | reverse complement strand
ATACCAAATGAATCGTAAAATAAAAGAAGATGAGGATAGTCCGTATTGGAATCCCTTCTTTCAGCAATACGCTGATACATCTATCCTCAGCTTTTCTAACACCTGGAGAAATATACTTTACTGGAACCGGTCAAGCACTTTATATGATTTTCAAACAGGCTACATCCGCCAGCAAAGCCAGACATTACAGACTTCGGGATTTGAGATGAGAGAGATACAGGATTTAACATTCCGATGGCGAGTCAGCCTCAGAAAAAAAATGGATATTGTCATCAATGCCAGAAAAGGAATGCGCGGCAGCAGGTCACAAAATTTTGCAGAGCGGAATTATGATCTATCCCAGTATGACATGAGTTCTGAACTGAATGTGATCATCAAAGAAAAATTCAGATTAACAGGCTTATATCAATTCTTATCTCAGGAGAACATGGGCGGAAATGAGGAATTCAGCAGTCATAAATTATCTGTTGAAAGTGTGTGGCGGAGAAGCAGCATTTCGGATATTCGTGGACAAGTAAGCCTTGTTCAGATAAATTATACTTCATCGGGTAATAGTGCCATTGACTTTGCAATTCTGCAGGGGCTCCAAAATGGATCTAATCTGCTGTGGTCGTTTCAATTCAATACCAGGCTCAATACATCCCTGATACTCACCATTCAATATAATGGACGAAATACAGGAGGAGGAAAGACCATCCACACTGGGAATGCGCAGGTAAGGGCTAATTTTTAGAAAGACGACTGATCTTGGACAAAGGACTATAGACCATAGACCATAGACAATGGACAATGCTGAACTTATGGCCAAAGACAAATGACCAAGGACGAATAACTAAAGAAAAATGACTAAGAACAATAGGACTAAGGACAAATGAACTAAGGACAAATGACTAAGGACCAAGTATAAATGACCAAAGACAAAGTATAAATGACCAAGTACAAATGACTAATGAGAAATGAGCGAGGACAACGGACTAAGGACTAAGGACAAATCAATGTAGAATTAGGTCAAAGGCCTCAATTGTAAGGCTTTAGCATAAAATACAAGTGATAATTGGAAGCTTTTATTTTGAGGGAAGTGAAAGATCAGATGACCAAAGGAGGTGTCCCTGTAAAATTCAAAAGGAGTAGCTTCATTTTCCTACTTTTACCTTTTATGAATAACTCCTCAATCAAAGTATGGTAAAAAACGAGTCGGGCGGTTTACGGGATTATCTCAGGACTAAAGATTTCAAATACACGATAACGGCAGTCCTTTTATTTTTGGGGATATTCCTGCTATCGGTATTTCTGTGGTTACGTATTTATACGCATCATGGCCAGGAGTTGGATTTGCCGGATTATACCGGCTTTCAATATGAAGATGCTTTGAAGGATGCGACCCGGAAGAAATTCAGGATGAGCATTTCGGATTCACTCCATATTCTGGGCAAGCCGGGCGGACAAATTCTAAAACAAAATCCTTCACCACATTCCCTGGTCAAGCAAAAGAGAATGATTTATGTCACCATTACGAAAAGGAGTCCTGATAAAATATTGTCCGGAAGATTACCTGAAATGTATGGGAAAAACTATCAGCGAAAGAAGCGGGAACTTGATGAACATTTTCAAATCAAATCAAATGTAATTGAGAAACGGTATGATCCAGCGGAGGAAGGACAGATCCTCGAAGTTCAATATAAAGGACAAACGATCATGGATAATAAGGGGCGTAATAATGATATTCAGATTGAGAAAGGTGATGTATTGGATTTCATTATCTCAGAAAAATCAGGTGGGTTGGTGGATATTCCTAATCTTATATGTAAAACATATGATGAAGCCCAGTTCCTGCTTGAGAATTTAGGACTTACTGTGGGTGATGTGCTTAAAGAGGGTGATGTTAGTGATTTGTCAACAGCCTACATTATTGCACAGGATCCGGTGGCTGATGGAGGGACTATAAAAATGGAATCAGTTATTCGATTGACGGTAACTCAGAATAAACCGGAATCGTGTAAATGATTTTCGATTTTCGATTTGGGGTTTGGGATTTTTAAGAATCTAAAAATTAATAATTAGTAAAACTTTAATACTGAATGTATGAAAGAAATCACAGCTACTGAATTAAATTCGAGAATCAAGAAAGGGGAAGAAATTATCCTTATTGATGTACGTGAGCCATATGAAAATGAGGAATTTAACATTGGCGGTATCAATATACCATTGGCGGAGATACCAGAGAATATTGAAAGACTTATTAATAATAGTATTAGGTTTTTCATCAGTTATAATGTTTAAGATTAATTTTTAATGGTAAATTGTTATTGCTAAATTATTGTTTTAAAACTTTAGAAGCCAATAGAGTTC
>JBDUAU010000036.1:0-7834 GCA_040004485.1 Saprospiraceae bacterium | reverse complement strand
ATTGTGCCTTCAGCTGATACACTCAACATCGGAAGCCTTGCCGGAAATGGAGGATGGGTCGGTCGTTTGGACGAACTCAGGATTTATCATCGTAAACTGGATGAGTTGGATTTTGGAATGGTCATGGCAGGTACCGCCTCTTCAGCAACGCCATATTTGACGCATTACTGGAAAATGGACGAAGAACTTGGCGTGAAATCCTTTGATATTGTGAAGAGACAGAAATTGTATTTCTGCGGAGCTTCTTTTGATGCTGACCGGCCTCCGGTTCATACCGCCGGCGTCTCTAATGAAGATGGGTATTACAAGATTGAATCAGCGAGCTATGGCACCGGAACTACATTCCTGGCTTTACCTAAAAAGGATTTTTATATGCATCGTGCACTTAAGATGATTCGAAGTGAACAAGTTTATGCGACACTACCAGATTTTTCTTTAACGCCCAAAGCGACCATCGAAATATGGGTTAACAGCACCGGTTCCAATGTAACACAATGTATTCTTTCAAAAAAATGGGGAACGAATGAATTCAGGATGTTATTGGAGCCCAATGGCCTTAATAATGATCTAAAAATATATTTAAATGGTCAGATCCATACGTATGGTGTTCTTGGCAGCGGGTATCAGCATCTGGCATTTACGATTGACAGTCTCACCGGCAGTGTTTCAGGATTTAAAAACGGTGTACTAATGAATACTTTCACTTTTACCGGAGTTACTGGCAATTGGTCAGATAATGCTCAAGTCTGGTTGTTAGGTGCACGAAAGTTTGATGTATCAAACATCGATTTTTTTGATGGACTTATTGATGAAGTAGCGGTCTATGATACCATATTGAGTCCCGCGTTAATTCAGGATCACTTCCATAATTCCAGAGATATACAGGAATTTGGCTTGCGTGTTTATTTTCCGTTGGATGAAGGGAATGGCAATAAGATCAGTAATGTTGGATCCGTATTTCTGAATGGAGGATCAACATTTGGTACCGAGTGGTCACCCCTGGCTGCTCACCAGGTTATAATGCCTCATGTATTCACTCCTGGTACCCGACAAGTGACGCTCAACCCGAGCGTGACCTCAGTGGATCAGGTTGATTTTACAGATCGTTCTACAGTGGCGGTGTCTGGTTTCGTTCGCTATATTAATACAGATTGTTTTGCAAAAAATGTTGAGATCCTGATCAATGGCAAATCTTTTACACCCAGAATTTTTACGGATTCTACAGGAAAGTTTGTCGTTGATTTTGATCCGGGCACTACAGCCAAACTCACACCTAAATTTGAGGATCACATATTTATTCCGGCCTTTTGGGATGTTACCAATGTGAGTAGCCCAATTGCCGGTGTGCTGTTTAATGACATCACAACACGTAAAGTATCGGGCCAGGTAGCCGGTGGCTTATGTAAAAAATCCATCATCACGGCGCCCCCCGGTTCTGGTCAGGGTACCTTTTGTGTGGTGAAGGTTCGTACTACGGATGGTTGCCTTGAACGGCAAATCACAATAGACAACCAGGAAGGGATTTTTGAATTTGACAATCTGCCTCCTGTTGAAAAAATGACAGTTGCCGTAGTGGAGCACTCGAATCCACTTATCAAAACAGCTTTCCAGGTGCAGGGTGGATCAACAGTGGACTTGTCTAAAAAGGATACTATAATCGATTTTATCTATACTGCTATGCCTGAGATAGAAGTGGTCAGTGGTCTTGACCCTTACTCACCTACTTGCAACACGATTGTATTAGATCAATTTGAAACCGTCACTTTAGGAATCAAACTCAAGGAGCAATATGTAGCCACACAAAGTGATGATGGTGTTTGCTATATTGATTCAGCCAATTTCAAAATTTTTAACGGGTTTGGAGATGAAATCATTGATACCACAATGGGAAATGGCTTACTGGAATATAGATTCAAAGTCGGAACTCCCAATCCAACTCCCCCTTATTTGAAAACGTTGCAAATCATCAGTTCTACGCTGGATGGCAACGATGGAGAATTCACTACCCAGGGTTTGGTGACTGGTATTCGTGCGAAGGATAACACGTTCACTTCCCTGATGCCGGAGATTCCGACCTTGATTCTGCGTGATCCGCCTGGAGATGGGAGTTATTCGTTTTTAGAAAAAAATCAAACCATTTGCAGATCGACTTCGATAGTAGGAGCTACAGACATAGGTGGCGGAGGCGGGATTGAAGTGCATCTCGGTGGTGCACAACAAATTGTTGCAGCTCCATTGGGTATAGGTACGATTGGAGAAGCAGGACCGATTTTTGATATCGGCGCAGAATTCCAGGTGACGTACCAAAAGACATCGGAAAACACATTTGAAACATGTACGACTATCAATTCCAAAATTTCTACCAGCGAGGATGATTTGATCGTGGGTGGTTTCCAGGGAGGAGATATTTATATGGGAGATGCGATTAACATTGTTTTTGGATTTGCTGACATGATCTCTTTTAATGACACGATTTGTGAACCCAGTCTGCATGTTATAATCAATGTAGAGCCCGGAGATTTTGCAACGACGTTTATGTACTCTGAATGGTATATTCTTAGTACAGTTTTGCCTTACCTGGATTCCCTTGCGAATAGTACAACTGCTGACTCGGCTGAATTGGCGCGCTATGTTGAATCCAAAAACAGGTGGCAGGCGATTTTGGATAATAATAAAGAACAAAAGGAAAAAGCGAGGCTAATCAGAAACATTTCCTTCGATGCGGGCGTCACTTACGAGTATGCAGAGTCGAGTGATACAACGACTACAAGTTCACTGGAGGAGTTGACCAATAGTGAAGAAAAACTGGAATCTCACTTTGGATTTGAATTTAATAAAGCAGGATTTACCGGGAAGCTCAATTTTGCTACCGCCACCAGCAACGGAGGAAAAAATGAAGACGGCAAGGCAGTGGGAGTTACAACCGGATATGTCCTCAAAGATGACGATGTGTTAGATGCATATTCAATAGATGTGGGAATGGATTCTGTTTATAAGACCCCGGTATTCAATATCAAAGCCGGACAGACTTCCTGTCCCTGGGAACATGGCACTGCCAAACGTGAAGGGGTATTGTTGACCTCTGTCGATGGTCCTACAAGAACTGATGTTCCTGCAAATGAGCCAGCGACTTTTCATTTTATTCTGGGCAATACGAGCGCTACGAATGAAACATGGACCTATGCTTTTACAGCAGGTCCTGAAAGTAATCCAGATGGCGCCAAAGTATTTTGTAATGGGGCTCCTATGAATCAAATTCAATGGTATGCTATTCCATGGGGCACATCTCTTCCTGTCACTGTTACCGTGGAACGAGGTCCTGTTGAATATGATTATGATAATCTTGAAATCGTACTATACTCTGCCTGTGAAGATCAACGTGCGAATGATTTAGGCATTCTGCCTGATACAGCAGAAAATCTTTATTCGGCTGTTTATGTCAGTGCACATTTCATTCGTCCCTGTAGCGAAGTCAACATCAATGTGCCTGAACAGGATTGGGTGATTTTTCCTGATCCCCTCACTCCCGGACCTGATGATGTGCGACGAATCACTGTGTCAGGCTACGATACCACAAAGATTGATTTTCAACTTATCAGAGTTCAATACCGTCGTGCAGATGGTGATGGCGCATGGATCAACATCCCTGGTATTTCAGATCGCTATAACCCGATGTGGTCAGGTTACGCTGCATTGCCTGAACCTAAACCACCTCTATTGCAACAGAACTTCACGCAATTTTTCTGGGAAACCACCGGCCTATCCGATGGGCCTTATGAAATTCGCGCTGTTTCCTTATGCACCGGAGATGTTTCAGACAGACCAGGGTATTCCCAGATCATCAAAGGGCGCATTGACAGAGAGGCTCCCAGTTTAGTAGGAGTACCTCAACCTTCTGATGGCGTGTATCAGGTAGGTGATGAGATTTCATTCACGTTCAACCAGGATGTCAATTGTAACAAACTCATTCAGGCTGACCTTTCTGATCCAAACAATGTAGGTCTGTATGATGCAACTACCAATACGCTCATTGATGCCAGCATTACCTGCGTGGATAATAAAATTGTGATCAACCCTGTTTTCCAAAATAATATTTATGAAAACCACATCCTTCGGGCTGAGCTGCATGAGATTCAAGACCTAACCGGAAACATGCTCATTGAAACACAATGGGAATTCTATGTCGATCGCAATGAACTCGCATGGCTGACCGACACTGCCGGATTGACTAAATATGATGATGAAAACAAGTCAGTCATCGTCAAAATCCACAACCGCGGAGGTTATCCTGTACCATTCACCATCGACAGTGTACCCGACTGGGTTCATGTGACGCCAAATGCAGGGACATTGGTTCCAAATGAGATCCGCGATATTCAATTTGATATTAATTCAACTGTTGACCGGGGTTTTCATAAGGACACCATTTATTTGAATACGGTGACAGGTGTGAATCCTTTCTTCATGGGAGGTAGTGAACCGCTGCCATTTGGTGCACGCGTGATCTGTCGTCCTCCGGAATGGACAGTTAATCCTGCACTCTATCAGCAAACCATGACCATGAATATCAGGTTTAAGATTAACAATGTTTTTTCCACTGATGTGGAAGATCGGGTTGGCGTTTTCATCGATGGCGAATTACGCGGAACGGGTAAGCCTGTTCTGGTGCCGGAATTCGGCAACAATTTCTATGAAGTTTTTCTGACGGTATATGGGAATCCAATTGATGATGACAAGACATTGACGTTTGAATTATTTGACATCTCAAATTGTGTGCATTATCCTGGCATTCCGCTCAGCAATTGGACATTCACTGCGAATCAAATTCTTGGTACGCCGGATGTACCCATCGAGGTCAGTAATCTCACTCAGATCATTCGAGAGATCCCATTGAACGAAGGCTGGAACTGGATATCATTCAATTTACATTTTCCGGATTCGACTACCAATAAAGCGTTGGCGAATATTCCGGATCCTCAGAATGACCTTGTTAAAGATCAGACCAGCTTTAGTACGTATGCCAATGGTACATGGACAGGTTCCCTTACGGAGATTAATAATACATCAGCATACTTCTACAGGGCCAATCAAGCCAATATCATCAAGATGATTGGTGATCCTATCACACCATCAGCATTGCCCATACCAGTCGTTGCAGGATGGAACTGGATCGGCTACGTCCCTTCTTATGCATTGGATGTTAATGATGCACTTGCTACGCTACCTTCTCAGGCTGGTGACATTATCAAAAACCAGTCAGCATTTGCACAGTATGTCAGCAACGCAGTCGGTTGGATTGGAAACCTCACTGAGTTAAAGCAGCCTGAAGGTTATCTACTCATGGTAAACACAGGCGGGAACATTTCCTGGCCGGCAGCACCTTTTACTGATGGACATCCGTTTCATACACGGCAGGAGCCTGCAGATACAACGTTGTGGACCATTGATCCATCGCAGTTTGAACATAACATGACCCTCATCGGGATGTTCTATGACAACCACACCAATGCGACACAATCGCAAATGGAACTGGGTGCATTCGCAGGTGATGAATTAAGGGGATCGGCACAAGCAATCTATGTTGATTACCTCGATGCGTATATGTTCTTCCTGACCATCTACGCGAATACGAGTGGTGAGCAAATTCATTTCAAATTATTTGATCCTGTTACAGGTGATATTCAACTCCTGGAAGAGGAAATGACATTCTCACCGAATGATCATAATGGAAGTATTGATAGTCCTGTTCCGTTCAGTTTACGAACTACAGCTGTGATCGAAACTGGTAGTGAGTTATCCTTTGAATTTCAACCGAATCCATTCCAAAATGAAACGGTGTGTGAAATTATATTACCACATGCACAGGACATCGATTTGACAGTCATGGATCTGAATGGTAAAGTAGTTTCCAATGTACATGTTCCTGCGCGTGAAGGACTGAATTTGCTTAAGTGGAATGGTAAGTCGGATACTGGTTCATCATTGATCAATGGAATGTACATCATGCATTTGATCGCAGCGGATAGTCACCTGACAAGAAAGGTGATTTTACAGCGATAAAATACGACCTTAAAAATGTCAGTATGTAAAATGAAGTTTAGAATCTTTTTTTGAAAAAGACCGGTCTCCTTAACCGGGGGCCGGTTTTAAAAAAAAACTTATATCATGAAAAACTTTTTCTTTCTATTCATAGTCCTGATCATACATCAAATTACAATTGCACAGAGTGGTAATGTTGGGATTGGCACGATAACACCAGCAGCGAAACTGGATATCATAGGAACAATTAAAATAACAGATGGATCCCAGGGTACCGATAGGGTGCTCACCAGCGATCAGAATGGTAAGGGCACATGGAAGCAAATTGAAAATCTTCTTCCAACAGGAACGGATGGGGATTCTTTAGCATCGGTTTGGATTTGTTGCAATCCATGGATGACAAAAAATCTCGATGTCACAACATACAGAGATGGAACCCCTATCCCATTAGTGACAGATGCTGTTGCATGGGCTGCTCTTACAACCGGTGCATATTGTTATTACAGCAATAATAGCGCTAATGGAACCATATATGGAAAGCTTTATAATGGATATGCAGTGAAAGATCCCAGGGGCCTGGCACCTGTAGGTTTTCATATACCCAGTGAAATTGAATGGTCGACACTGACAAACTGTTTGGGCGGAAAGAGTATAGCCGGGGGTGCCATGAAGGAAACCGGAACAGCACACTGGGCGAATGGCAACATCGGTGCTACTGATTTCAGCAATCTCTCAGCTCTTCCGGGTGGGTATCGTGGCACTCAGGGGGGCTTTAATGCCATCGGCCAATATGGTTTTTGGTGGAGCTCAACGAATGTGAATACTACCAATGGATTCAACAGATCACTCAACTCGCTCGATGGTTCACTGACAGGGGCTAGTGCCAGCTTAAAAAATGGTTATTCTGTACGTTGTGTCAGGGATTAGGATAGAGCGATTTAATTTGAAGGCCAATAGTCCTGCGCCCGCTACTAAGAAAGGCATTGAAGAAATTCAATGCCTTTTGTTTTTATAAAACAAAATGATGGCTCATATCCGCCTGAGACAGACGTAGGTTCAAGTCCTGCCCCCGATACTGAACAAAAGGTTGATCGTCAATAGGATTATGCTCATTTCCTTAAGGGTGATTTTGCAAAAAAAAATATTGATTCAATTTCATTTTACGACCACCATCAATACTTCAGAATTGTGCCTCGTTTCAAGACTGACAAAATAATTACCCGGACTCGGTAATTGATGTACTGATAATGTTTCAGTATGCTGACCAGGACTTCTGTCAGAAAGAGGTAGTAATGTTTCGACGAGCCTTCCCTGAATATCCAGGAGCTTAATCGTAATGCTCTCTTCTTTTTCCAAATCATATTCCATAAATATCTTTTCGCAGATCGGATTAGGATAAAGCGAAATGGATTTCAACGGAATAGTTTCTTCTTTTGTACTGACTGTAAGTCCAGTCAGGAAACGAGCCACGGCGATATTGTTATAAAACCCATTTCGCAGTAATCCGGCAGCAATAATTTTTCCGTCAGCTTGCATTGCCATACCATAAATAAAATCTGAACTATTGCAAGCCGCAAATTCTGAGATTCCATCTCCGTCAAATGAGAAGTCCCGGATGCCATTTGAATTCAGGCGGACAAGGGCCATATTACCCCCTTCGATATCGCTGTGTGCATACCCGCCTAATACGATTTTATTGTCAGGTTGCAATAAAATGCTTGCAGCGCCATCATAGTGACCTGATGCATCTATAATAGAAATACCATCTCCGTCAAAAATGCCGTCGTCGAAAAAT
>JBDUAU010000205.1:0-7837 GCA_040004485.1 Saprospiraceae bacterium | reverse complement strand
CTGAGCTGTGGCCCAAGGTTGAGAATAGTTGGTCGAAGCATGGTTGGTGAGCTGCAGTTGGTGAGCTGTGGCACAAGGTTGAGTAAAAGCGGGTTGAACCATAGCCCTAGATTCACAATTCACAATTCACAATTCACAATTCACCAAAAACGAAATGCTTATTGTTAATTGTTTTATTGCTTATTGCCTATTTATTTTATTTGATTTTCTTCCAGATGTTAGGACTTACTTTTTTCTCTGACATAATCTCAAGGATGCCCAGCATGAATTCATTTTCGGATTTGCCACTGTCTCGTATGATTTGTTTGGTTTCTTTTTCTTCGGCAGGAAATAAAGATGTAAAATCTATTTTCCACTTTGTTCCATCGGAATAGAAGTTGTAAAATTTTGTTGTTTTAGCACCATCGGCTATGATCATAGCTTTTGCGGTATTCTTTTTGACCGTGATTTTTCCCAATTCAAACCCTTCGAGAGTATTTTTGCCCATCATACCATTTTTAATGACGAAGGCGATAATACTCTTATCATCGAATGCCAATATTTGTTTTTTTGTAGCAATATGCCTAATGTTTAGAATGGTAAATTTATCGAGCAGAGGTTGTGTATCCAAAGTGATTGAATCTGCTGACTTTACAAGATTGAGGATGTGCTTGTAATATTCGAGAGTTCGGATATCCATATAATCAATAGCCTGAGATTCCTTATCGGTCATGATGGCGGTTTTGTAACCTGTGAATACATCTTTAATAGCCTGTAAATCATGTTGCGAAAACAAAAAGACATATTGGACAAGGATACAAACAGTAAAAAGAAATTTTTTCATTTTATTCCATATTTAACTTAACCCATTAAATCTTTAAAACCCGCTTTACTGAAAGCATGCCTTTATCATCAATTAGAGTGACGAACAAAACTCCAACGGGCATGAAACTCAGATCAATTAAATTATTAGTACTCCCTGTTGAAATGGCCTGTTTGAAAAGTAAATGACCGAGTATATCAGATATTTCCAATTCACATTTTGATGTCATTTGTAAATCTGTAGTTACAGTGAGAAAATCGTGAGCTGGATTTGGATAAATCTGCCAATTGATTTCATGGGCAGGATCAAAGGTAGCGACAGGTAAAACAAGATAACAATCGGAAAAGGCTTCACAACCTTCAATGGTAGTCAATCTAACCTTATAAAATCCAAAACTTGATGTGAAAAACTCTGATTGCACTGCTCCCGGAATGGGCAGGTTTGTATTACAGTCAAACCATTGAAAGATTACATCATGAGCTAAAGATTGTAGAGATGTCCCCATATTGACAATACTTGTATCAATGATGACTTCATTTACGCTGAGGTGAAGTATGGTGCTACAATTTGTTGTATCAAGATGTAAATCATAAAGGCCCGGTTGTGTAATAATATTGCCAGATATATTAAGTGTGTCTCCGGAGCATAAATTCTCCGAACCATAAGCTTCCAGGGGAGGAATGACTTCAAGGTTTAGGATTACAATTGAATCAGCGCCAGTTGCCAGCGGATAAATATCTTCATAAAGTCCACTTGTAGTAAGTGCATTGCCATTGTAAATAAAAGTATCTCCTGGGCACATGGTCCAAAAGAGTTCAGTGAATATGTTTTGAATTAAACTATCGCATGTCAGCGAATAATAGTTTTGAAATTCAGGTGAAATAAATTGTTGCGTGACATCCACATTCGCGGGATGATCATCCAGGCCATCACAATTACGATCGTATGCGGATTCAAACTGTAAATATGTACCGTTGTCACATTCCCTGAAAAATTCAGCATCGCCGCCTAAATAAATATCACCGTGCAATGTAGCACCCCAGCAAAATGTATTGTCTGTCAGTGTTGCATGCTCATAAACCTTTGTATTAAAAATAAGCGCGTTATCATCGAGACGTGCATGATCATAAATAGCACATCCACCAAAAGCGTGAGCTTGGCCGGTGATTTTTGCGTTTCCATACACATATGCATTCTCGCCTATCACAGCTATACCGGAAATAACAGCAGAATCACCAACAATGGCAGAATGTTCAACAATGGCATCATCTTCGATTCTTGACTGATCCAGTATTTGAGCCTGATCCAAAACCTTTGCGTTCGGACCCACGTATGCTGTCGGCGCAGCATAAGCGGTTGAAGCCACGAAGCCCCCACCATTGGTATGTGGAGCGCCAGAAATTCCCAAAGGTGCATCATGAAAACCCGGTTGAAATCCTTCAGGGTATGCATTTTCCAATTTGAATTCATAGGGGTAGCGATAGATTTTTGGAAAACCAACTTCCCATGGATAATTGTGATGATGAGTGGGTGCGCCCACGACAACAAGATACAGTTCTGTCTCGTCGGCCTGCATTTCGAATGATTCTTCACCATGGTCAGTGTACATCTCACTGTATCGAGGTTGACCTGAAGAATTGACAGCAACAAAACCAAAACGTAAGCCCGCTTCACCAAAATCGGGGAAAATATATTGACCCAAAAGATTGAGATATACAATTCGTTTTTGACAACCTTCCAGTTGTTGCGGAAAAAGCCTGATGATATTGTAACCATAATCCTGTGGTGCAAGATGGTTTTGAATTTTGTATCGCTGACTTGAAGAATCTACTAACTCCGGAATTATAGTCGGGTGAGAAACAAAAACAGGATTGAGCGTAGATACCCGCTCACGTAACAGATCTCCAATCTCATAATCCCATGTGACATTTCGCATGGCGTATTCGCCGAAGAGATCATTGAGCTGACTTTGCGTGATTCCTTTGAGACGTTTGTATGTTTCTAAAGGATGTTCACCGATATTGGCTTCATTCCACATGCGATTGATCATACCGATGCCATCTTTCTCTTTGATGAATTGAAGAAAAACGAATGCCTGGTAATGATGCCGTGTCGAGCTCCAGTGAAATTGACATGTATTGAGCCATCGGGCCATATCAAATTCGAGGGCAACTGATGGATAGCGTTGTAGGGCCATGAACTCTGCATGAGTTTCCCAGAAAAAACCCACATAGGAGCTATCGATGAATCCATGCCCTGGGTTCATCATCCATGTATAATTTTGAAGCGTGTGTGTGAATTCATGTGCCAGAGTAGGACCTGATGATGCGGCTTGCGGATGCATCCACATGGCACCGACGACACCGTCATAATTTCCGCCGTATGCCCATCCATCATAGCCGGTCCAGGTGTTGAGCATGACGAGGATGATTTTGTATTGGTGTATCAGACCCTGATCGTCATTGATAAAATGGATGGTATCGATATAAAATTTGTAGAGATTTTCGGCGGTATTCAGAATATTTTGAGGATTAAATGAAATATCGCCTGGCGCCTGAGTAGGATCGTCACCTGCCAGGGGTCCCCAGAAAACAATGAAGTTGTCGGATTCAGCTGAGCGGGTGAGGGAATAATCAAAACCTCCCTGTTGCCATTCTTGTGGGATGTAGATTTGTTTTTGGGAAAAGAGGAGAAGGGGGAGAAGGGAAAAGATAAAAAGGAAGTGACGGGCCATGGGGGCAAAAATAAGGGAATGTGTGATGAATGTTGGGGTGGGGGTGGAATTATATTAGGTTGAAATGAATGTGTTTTCTTTCAGCTATCAAAGGTTCAAATCACGTTCAGTTATAATCTATAACTTAATGTTTATAACACAGCAAAATTAGGTTCAAATCACATTCAGTTATAAACTATAACTTAATGTTTATAACACAGCAAAATCAGGCGTCTTAGCCATAGATTTCTACTAAAGTCTTTTAAAAAAATCAGCACATAATTGCCTGGCCAATTTCAAATTTTTCTTATCCACAATATAAATTGTGTAGGGAAATTTTTCAACGCATGTGATTAGGTGGCTTTTCCTGAGAATCCGAAGATGGACGGATAACCCGGGCTGAGAAATATGATGACCCTTGCTAAGCTGTGTTACGGTACAGGGTCCTTCGCGTTTTAACTTTCTGATAATGTTCAGCCTTGCTGAATGACCGAGAGCTTTAAAAAAGCCACTTGTGATTCGATCCTCTTGGGGATACAAATGAGATTTGGAGAATGCCATTTCTTAGAATTTTTATTGTTTTCAATGGTAATGCCTTGAGCAAAAATTGCTTTTAGTTATAAACTAAAACTTAATGTCTCGAGGAGGGCGTTTTGTGACCACTAAACCACTGTTTTTTTTCTCTACACCTCATTTTATTGTTCATCAATCGGATTTATTCAGTCCAGGGATTCCAATTTTTTATCTTCGATTCCTCAAAATTGATACTATATGAAATCCATTTTATCCTCATTAATTCTATTCGGAATTTTAATCTCTATTGCCTGTCAATCCAACGTTCAGGCCGATACAAAAAAGTCAGCAGAACCTTCACCTCAAATTGCATATGATTCCACCCTGGCAACAAAACTCGGCGCTGATGAATACGGTATGAAACATTATGTCCTGGCTTTTTTGAGAAAAGGGCCAAACAGAGATCAGGATTCAATGCGAACAGCCCAACTGATGAGAAAACATCTGGACAACATCAAACGAATGGCCGATGAAGGGAAACTAACGATTGCAGGTCCATTTGAAGACGATGGAGATATACGTGGTATCTACATTTTTAATGTGTCAACAATTGAAGAAGCAAAAGCACTGATGGAAACAGATCCCGCCATTCAAGAGGGTCGTCTCGCTATGGAACTACATCCATGGTATGGATCAGCCGCATTGATGGCAGTACCGGAGCTTCATAAGAAAATAGCGAAGAATAAGATTTAGGAGTACCGGGGACGAAAGACCACGGACCATAGACAATAGACCATGGTTACTTAGCGATAAGTAATATTTACAATAAACTCTTTAAAACTATGAATTGATTTAGGGGTCATATTTAAGATCTTCCTGGTGGCCGACCTCTTCCCGGATTTTGTTGTTGAAATAACTCGAACCTGGTCATCTGCTGCTCTGATGGGAATGAATTATTACTTCTATCGATGTCCGCTGTCTCAAGATAGGGATCAAGAATAAACTGCCGGATGACTTTATCTGTGATAAAGACTTTCGAAACTTCATTGTTGTCACGCCGCCATATTTCTGCAGGGATACGTTGCACCTGTTCTGTACCGTCTTCAAATACAAATTTTATGATGACAGGCATAGGCAGACCTCCTTTATTTTTGAATGTAAGCGTGTAATAATTTTGTCCTTTATCTACCAGCGCTTTTTCTTCCGGCGTCAGATTTTTGACGTATGTATCATAATTGTTCTTTGCTGTTTTCTTTGCATCTACATCAGTGTACTTATCACGAATGGTCGTATCGATTTCGTCTTGCGTTTTCTTGATAGATTCACGATTAAGTATTGATGACAGGCCTTGTGGATTCTCACTCAGGAAACGCTCATCGCCGGTTAGCAATGTCGAGTCCTGAGGCATATCTGCCCGTTGCCATTTGATGTCTGACAATTCCATGTCACAAGGTTCAGTGCCAAAAAACCAACCTCTCCAAAACCAGTCAAGATCAACAGCAGATGCATCTTCCATTGTCCTAAAAAAATCTGCAGGCGAAGGATGTTTAAATTTCCAGCGCATGGCATATTCTTTGAATGCTTTGTCAAAAAGATCACGGCCCATCACGGTCTCCCTCAGGATATTTAATCCTGTAGCTGTCTTGCCGTATGCGTTGCTTCCAAGCTGTTTGATATTTTCAGAATTAGACATGATAGGTTCCAGCATTTTTTGATCGGACTTCATGTAATCCACGATTTTGTAAGGTGCTCCACGACCTGATGGATAGTCTCTTTCCCATTGCTGTTCTGCGAGGAATTGGAGAAACGTATTCAGGCCTTCATCCATCCATGTCCATTGACGTTCATCTGAATTGACGATCATCGGAAAATAGTTATGTCCGACTTCATGAATGATGACAGAGATCATACCATACTTTGTGCCATCAGTATATGTACCATCTGCCTGTGGCCGGCCTCCATTGAAACAAATCATTGGGTATTCCATTCCGATACGATCGGTGTGAATCGACCATGCAACAGGATATGGATAATCAAATGTGTAATGGGAATACCACTTCAATGTATGGGCCACGACTTTCGTAGAGTAATGTTCCCACAGTGGATTTCCTTCTTTGGGATACATCGACATCGCCATCACATCAGGGCTTGAGGATTGTTTGACCGCCATGGCATCCCAGATAAATTTGCGCGACGATGCCCAGGCAAAATCGCGGACATTAGTCGCTTTGAATATCCATGTCTTTTCATCTTTTGCGCGCACAGATTCTTTGGCCAGAGCTTCCGCCGGTGTGATGATCATGATCGGCTCGGTGTAACTTGAATGTGCTTTTACTAAACGATCCTGCTGATCTTTGGTAAGTACATCTTTTGGATTTTGTAATGTTCCTGTGGCCGCTATGGCATGATCTGCAGGAACAGTGATGTGTACTTCATAATCACCAAAGGGAACGGTAAACTCACCGGAGCCCAGAAATTGTTTGTTTTGCCAACCATAGATATCGTCGTACACACACATGCGTGGATAGAATTGGGCTATCGCATAGAGATAATTACTGTCTGCACTGAAATACTCATATCCTGAGCGGCCACCTTCTTTCAGACGATCATTGATATTATAATTCCATTCCACTTTAAATGAATACGTACCTCCCGGTGCGATCGACTGAGGGAGATCGACACGCATCATCGTTTTATTAATGGTGTACAACAGATCACCGCCTGCTGTAGTTGTGATTTTTTCGATCACATAGCCTCGGTTTATTACATGATTGAACCTCGCCAGAGTAGATGCAGAAACTTTTGTATCCAGCTTGCTTGTGGATGTAGAATAACTATCAGCATCGGGAGCTATGTTGTTTTGATCCAATTGTAACCACAGATAGGTAAGCGCATCTGGTGATTGATTGTGATAAGTGATCGTCTCTTTACCGGAGATATATTGCTTGTTGTCATCAAGATGAACATCGATCACATAGTCAGCTTTGTTTTGCCAATAGGCATGGCCCGGAGCCCCGCTTGCAGATCGGGTATCATTGGGAGTGGGAAGGAGTGAACCCAGCTGTTCGAATTTGTTTTCCTGAGCTGACAGGAAAGCCGTTGCGCTGCTCATGACCAGACAGATCAAAAGGCTAGAGAAAAGAGAGTTTTTCATCACAAAAAAGATTGAATAATATGGGCAACAAAATAATTGAATTTCAGGGTAGACTCCGGACTTTTTGATATCCCCTCAATAAAGCTAAAATTATTTCAAGTTACCTTATCACAATAATTTTTTCTACGAATGAAGTATTCTTACTTACTAACGTTACAAAATATGTTCCACTCGAAAAATCTTCGACATCAATTATAATACTTGTTCCATCAGAATGATTACTATATACTTTATTTCCCTGGAGATTAAAAATATTTATTGAAAATTCAAATCCATTTTTGCAATCAATATGGAGTAAGGATGATGTTGGATTAGGGTATAATTTAAACTCATCTGATTGCTGCTGATCAGGTTCATTCATTGAAGTCAACACATTATATTCTTCGCAACTTTCAGAAATACATCCTTGATAATCTGTTTTCAAAGCCCAGATGTTTTGTCGGGCTTCGAAAGATTCCAATGGATATTTATCCTGAATACCCCCCACAACCAATAAATGATTATCCTTTGTTTCAATGAGATCGTTAAAGCCTCCTCCAAAGTCAGGAGAAATACCATCAATAGTATACTTATGATCCCACAGCAAATTTCCACTCGTATCTAATGAAACCATCCATCCCCACTGGATTGGGTGGAAACCGGGTTCGTCTACACC
>JBDUAU010000355.1:0-7844 GCA_040004485.1 Saprospiraceae bacterium | reverse complement strand
GTCAATGATGAGTGCACATCACCTGTTGTGCTTTCAAATCAGTCCTTTTGTACAGCACCCACTCATGGATCAACGGCGGGTGCAACGCCTTCAATTCCAAATGGATCCTGTCACGCAGGCGAATATGATACCTGGTATAGTTTTGTAGCAACGTCCACTACACACAAAATCCTTGTTGATGCTGACCCGGGCTTTACATATATAAGCGGAGAAGTTTTCAAAGAAAATTGTTCAGGCGAACCCATATCATGTTTCAATGAAGAAATATTTATGCCAGATGGCATTGCTATTCTTGACGAGCTTGAGATTGACACAACCTATTTTATTCGGGTGGCTGTGCATAGCCCTTCAAACCTCACGGGTGAATTTTCAATTTGCCTTTCATCCCCTCCGGCGAATGATTATTGTAAATATGCTACCGTGTTGATCCCTAATTCTACAAACACATGCACCAATTCAATCCCAGGTACAACTATCAATGCAACTTTAACATTGGGCAGACAAAATGTTTGGTACCTTTTTACGGCAGTATCAAAAAATGTGACAATTGTGGTAACACCATCCACTCTGGGTTTTGATCCAGGTATCAAACTATGGAATCCGACTACGGGTATTACACTTGACAATTGTGTGTTCGATACAAAAATCACGAACGATGAAGTTCATGTCAGCTATGCTCCGGAAATATTATCGCTCTCTGATCTGACTATTGGCAATACCTATTATGTAGAAGTCTACACGAATACAGATAATCTTATCCCGGGGGATTTTGAGATTTGTATGTATTCTCCTGAAGACAAAATGACAGTGTATTCAGCTGTTTCAGAAACTTATCCTTTCGATACAGTTGTATCAGCTGGAACATATAATGAACCTGTCACAAAAGTTACTTTGCAGATGACAGGCAGACTATTCAATAAAGTCATTCGCAAAATTAATTTTGATGTCTCCGGCACAACTGACATGAATGATGTACTGAGTGCCAGTGTTTTTATTGACACAAAAGTCTGGGGATTTCATAATAGCGCCATTCTGCCTTATAAGCCTTTTGGAAAAGTAGGTGAAGGTCTCAGTGAATATCCGCCACCATTTCTTTTTGGCACTCCAATCAATCACCCTGGTGTACATATAGAATTTAATGGGGAATATATTGTCGAGGGCGAACGATATTCAAATACACTCAACGGCTCGGACAATTATCCCCGATTCATTTATCTCGTCATGGAAGTCGCGTGTGATGCTGATCCGGGCCATGTCATTAAAGCCATATGCAATTCCATCACATTCGAAGCTGATTCAATTATTCCAATACTTGGCAATACAGATCCTTTATCAATTGTTCCTCTTGATAGTTATGATACAAGGAGTGATGGCCAATGGAATGATGGAGCCACCTGGGTTTGTGGCGCTCCCCCACCTCATAATCCTGCTTCACCACCGACTAATATCTATCATCGTGTGATGCTAACAGATACGGCTGATGTCGGTAGTGTTAATATCTATTATCAACGTGCGCTGGAACTTACAGATGAAGCTCAATTGACTATGGGTGCTTCTTCCATGGGAGCAAATACTGGAAATGCTAACAAACTACTTTCTTGTTTAGAAGGATCTCTTCTCATGGATCATGCAACATTAAACATCAATGGCGGCTTCACATTTGGTACACCCGGTGGAGAATTGAACGGCAATGGGTTATGTTGTAATAATGGCAGCGGCGCATACTCTCTTTCTGTAGGTGGGACAGTCATCACCCGCGACAGTAATTTTGTAAGTATTGACTATTTTCCATTTTGTGTTGAAGATGGACATGTAGTCAATGTAAATAATCCCGCCCCTCAAAATGAAACCGAACTTTCATCTCCGAAAATATTCACTTCTTCAATAGAACTTTTTAAACAATCCTTTTCCCGTAATACCAGTGATATCCCGGCCGCTCTAAAGAATTACACCCTATTGGAAATTGACACCAATAGCTTAAGAAAAATTATGACTCAACAGCCGGATCAGCTTTCTATGACCATTCCATTCGATCATCGTAACAATCTTGTCTTAGAATTGGAAGAATCAAATTCCTTTCTGTCAAACACCATCATTCGCTCAGCCCCGGATATGAATGTGATTGAACTACCACAAGGAATTCACTATCGCGGGAAAATTAAAGGAGATCCAAAGAGCATCGTTGCATTGAGTTTTTTTGACAATGAAGTCATCGGTATGATATCAAGTGTATCCACCGGCACTATCAATTTGGGTAAAAAGAAAAACAGCAATAATTATATTGCTTACAATGATCACCAGGTCAAAGAATTCTTTGGCTTCACCTGCACCACGTCTGATGATGGATATCCTTATACTGACGAACAAATTCATTTCAAAGCATATCATCGTTCATCAGGCGATTGCATTGGGATATATATCGAGGTCAATAATGATATCGTGACTGATAAAGGAGGCATCATACCTGCTGCTAATTTTATCACAGCTATTTTCAACCAGGTCGCCTTGTTGTATGCTAATGAAAACATCTCCATTCAGCTATCAGAAATGACATTGTGGACTGGTCCAAGTCCATATACTCAGAATACTCTCGGAGAAGTATTTGAAGAATTTAAATCCATTCGTACTTCATTCAATGGGGATCTGGGCTTGCTGGTATCTTATAACTTTAGTGCAGGCTATGCCCAATTGAATGGACTCTGTCGCACCGAACAAAAATATAGCACAGGATATGTAGGTCTTTTTTCCACATATCTCAATATTCCAGTCTATTCATGGTCTGTGGAAGTCATGGCACATGAACTGGGGCACCTCTTCAACTCCCGACACACGCATGCCTGCTCCTGGAATGGCAATCAGACTGCTATCGATGGATGCTATACGCCTGAAGGAAGTTGTGACAATATCAATACCCTGCCTGAAAATGGAGGCACGATCATGTCTTATTGTCATCTCACTGATGCAGGGATCAATTTTGCAGAAGGATTCGGTATACAACCAGGAAATGTGATGCGGTATGCAGTTGATCATTCAGCCTGCACGCAAAATTGTGTGAATCAGTCCTGCACGATGAATGATATCAGTGTGAATATCCGCACCGATGCACATCCAACTGAAACCGTTTGGCATTTAGAAGATGCTCAGGGGAAAATTATGTTCACCGGTGGTCCATACATTCAATCGAATCATACATTCATTAAACAATTCTGCGTACCTGATGGATGCTACAGATTGATCATGACTGATGCCTACAATACAAAACCAGGAGGGACGCTGATCGCAAAGGACAGCAAAATTATCCTGGATGGAAATGATGGTGTAAATCCGGCGACAAACAGTTATTTTAAAATCCTGACGTCAAATATTTATACAGACCATCTTAATATTACAATGCTTGATCCCGGTCTTTATTTTTATTATAGTGACAATAGCATCCCCCAAAACCTGAATGGAACCCTGACATTTGGAGGAGGAGATGATGCAGAAAATTCCACCGGATTCCAATTAAATATCGGACCCGGGGGTAGTGACGGATTCATGACACTTGATTCATTGATCATCAGTGGAGGTTACGCTTCACAAAACCGTCATGTCTTTACAACAAATAGTTTTATCACATGCAAAAATATCTGGATCAAACCCTTATCTGAATTCGGTGGCGGAATAGCCATTACACATGATTTCAGAAATGATGGCTTGTATACAGGCTGGTCAGGTCGTAATCTCTCTTTCTGTGGTTCGGTCAGTACGGGCCACCAATATCCCAATATAACGACAACGCAACGTATGTATGGAACAGGATTAGTCAGAGCGCTCGAAACCTCATCTATCCCCTCATCACAGATTGATAATCAAATCAACATGCTGAGAGTGGACAATACATTTGATGGTCTAAACCTTGAAATGCCATTGGGTATTCTCAATACACTTAGATTGATGCATGGTGTCATCAGGACTAGTGATGTGAATTTGCTCACGCTTGGCGACAGTACATCAACAGGATATCTGTCAACCGATATATTTGAAACATTATCATTTGCGGCAGATACATTTCCAGGCAACATGTCTTCATGGGATGGTGGCACAATCGAAGGACCCTTCAGAAGATGGATGACAGGAACTACATCGGATCAGCAATCAGTCTTCCCTCTCGGAAAAGGAAATACAAAGCGAACTGCAGGAATACATTTTCAGAATACAACTCCGGGATATCTTACCGGTACTTTTAAAGCAATGCAACCTGGTGTAATTGGTCTGCCACTTACGAATGAACAAAACACCAATATTGGTTTTGTATCACCGACAGGCTATTGGAATTTTGAATCCGGAGGAACATCCGGTATATACACCATCGATGTCAGGGCTACCGGATTCACAAAAGACGGCGTCAAACTGATCACCTCTCTACCTGATGTGCGCCTCATCAAACGTCCATCAAATGCATCCTGGCAATTGTCCGGATCATCGACGATGGCAGGTCCACTATCCTTAAATCAAGTCACATCTGCAGGATTGAATGGATTCTCAGATTTCGGCATCGGCAACGCATGTGGCAATGTTGTGACCACCGGCAGTGATGACATCGTCGGTTCGTTGCGATATGTGCTGGACAATTGTATTTCCTCAGGTGATACTGTCAAATTTGATTCAAGTTTATCACTTCTTATTGTGACGACAGATACAATCATCCTCGACAAGAATGTCACTATCTATGCCACATCTGATGACAACATCAACATTCAGGGCTCAGGTATACACAGCATCATGAAAGTCCAATCCGGCAAAACAGTCAAGCTTCAGAATTTAGAATTGACTACCGGAAATGCACTTGATGGAAGAGCGATTTACAACAAAGGAAGTCTGACGATCAATCATATCACGATCCACGATATCGGGACAGGGAATAGTACGATACTGAATAAGGGATCGCTGATTGTGGTGGGAAATAATTCTTTGTTGAAAGAATGAAATACGAATATTTAATTTTCCCAATGTTGGGCGTCGGTTGACAACGCAGCGAGAAATTAAAACGATACGGTTAAGCGTCGATTGTATCGACGTTTGTGCGTCAGCAAAACTTTGTTTTGCGAAATAATTTTTTTCAAAAATTATTGCATTCTTCAAAACTTTACCATAATTTCATTTCCGAAAACAAATTCCTTCACCCTTTAACTCACCAGTTACCATGGGTATCACTATTTATTATTCTGGAAAGCTCCGCACAATGGAGCAATTGCCGTCCCTGATGGATGAAGTCATACAACATTGCAATCACGTAAAGTGGGAATATGAAATTATTTATCGTTCCTTCGAAATCCCACTCCAGGGCATTGCTTTTGAACCGAAAGGCAGTCATGCAGTATGGATGACGTTTATGGACGATGGCCTTCTCGTCGCTCCGCATGATTATGCAATTGCAAAAGACCCCGTCAGAAAATTTAAGAACGATTATCGGGTGGATACCAAAACACATTATGTGGGTGCCGATGTGCACATGCAGATGATTACGTTTATCAGGTATCTCAGCGATACTTACTTTTCCAAATTCGTCATGTATGATGAAAGCGAATACTGGCAGACAAATAACCGAAGTACATGTGAAAGGGAATTTGGCATTATGGAACAGTGGGTACGTCAGATGATCAATAAGCTGGATGAACTTGATGGCCGCATCGGAGAAATCGGTGATGCAGGAGAAATAGTTGATGAGCGCATCTATAACCTGCTTCTGCAAATGCCGCCATTAGAAGTCTTAGAGCATCTTCACACACCCAGGCCGGGTATGGAGGTGTTTAGTCGTGTCTGGAATTGATGGGAAGTTTGATAAAAATAAAGACAATTTTAAAAAAAGTTTCGCTTAACGAAACTAAATCTTTATCTTTAAAGTTTAGATTATGAGGGTTATTGCATTTAGAACGATCCGGGAATTTTACGAAGACAATCCAATGACAAGGCGCAGTCTAACTACATGGTATACCATTTTAAAAAGCCAAAACTGGAGAAAACCAATGGATGCTGTAAAAACGTTCGGCTCAGGGAATGTAGATGTTTTAAAAAACAACAGACTCTGCATCGATATAAAAGGCAATGATCTAAGAATTATACTGAGTATGAATTCTACAAAAAACATAGTTTTTATAAAATGGATCGGCTGGCACAAAAATTACAACAGGTTAGGTGCATCCGTTCATACCATAAATTCCAAAAAATATTAAAATGAGCTGGACGATTATAAAAGCTGAAAAGGATTACAACAAAGCGATAAAACGTTTTGAAGAAATATTTGATGCTGCACCTGGATCATCAGACAGTGATGAATTTGATTTATTGGCTTTGTTGATCCATACTTACGAAGAGGAGCAATTCCACATCGAAGACGCCGATCCTATCCAGGTGATCAAAATAAAAATGGAATATATGGGTCTCCGTCAACAGGACCTGATCCCCTATTTTGGTTCTAAGTCAACCGCCAGTAAAATCCTGTCCTACAAGTCTCCCCTTACATTAAAGCATGTCTGGCTTCTAAGTGAAAAATTAAATCTCCCTGCCGGCCTGCTGGCCACACCCTATAAGATCAATCAATGGAATGTCATGAAGAAATATGATCACCGGATCAAAACCACATTGAAAATTAAGTCATAGTAATAAAAATTGTTTCCTAAGTGACTTCTCAGGTTTTCTAAGTTTCTAAGTGGTGAGTCTTTAGACTTCGGCCTCATTTTTATGACGTGCCTGGGTCTCTAAAATTTTATAAAATAAATTTGTATTCCTGATTTTTTCTCCTTAATTTTCATTCGAAAACAATTTTATTCATCACTTTCAAAACCAGTTGAATCATGGGACTCACAATCCATTATTCCGGCAAGCTCCGGAATCCGTCACTCATTCCATCAATTATCACTGAAGTTGTAGACATCAGTAAAAGTATGCATTGGCCATACGAAATCATTGAGTCTGCCCCAGACATACCCATACAAGGTGTGCTTGTTTCTCCTGAAGGCAGCGAACCTCTATCGCTTACATTTCATGAAGCAGGATTCATGTGCAACCCACTATTGTATGCTTGTGTCAAACAAGTTGAAGGCGTGGGTATTCCTGAAAGTGCCGAAACATGGCTATGCACAAAAACGCAATATGCCGGTGTCGATGCCCATATGGCTATGATCAGATTACTCCGCTATCTCAGTCAGCAATATTTCGAGCGTTTCGAGCTTCATGATGAAAGCCAATATTGGGAGACCAATGATGAAACACTTTGCCGCAAGAAATTCGGAGAGTATGATAAAATGATGAACATGGTTGGGGATGCATTGGATAACTTGCAGATTGATCCGAATGAGAGCAGCGAGATCGTTATCCGTCAAATTGAAAAGATGTTGACGGAGAAGTTTGGGATGAAAAGGAAGAAGTGATTTGCCCCGACTTTTTCGTAACAAACTGAAATGAAATATTGTGAGAAACACAGGGCTCGTAGGTAACAATAAAAAGGGAATATCAAGTAAGTTAGAGAGATTAGGTTATAGAAAGAAAATGAATTTACCTATTGACTTGTACTGAGGAAAGGAATATTTTTATACACTAAATTTTCATTCACCATGAAAACAGGTATGCACTCACGTGCTTATTCAAATCTATTTGGCTACGCGAGAGCCTTACGATGTAATCCAACTAAAGCAGAAGAAATACTATGGGAACGATTAAGAGGTAATCAAACGGGTTATAAATTCAGGAGACAACACCCAATGAGTAATTATGTCGTTGATTTCTATTGCCATGCTTTAAAATATGTCATAGAAGTCGATGGAAGTATCCATCAGGAATGTATGAATCAATTGGAAGATGAA
>JBDUAU010000316.1:0-7870 GCA_040004485.1 Saprospiraceae bacterium | reverse complement strand
ATGCCTATCGGGCACAATATGGATGCAATTTTATTTCGGCAATGCCAACCAACCTATACGGGCCAAACGATAATTATGATCTCAATGGTTCTCATGTTCTTCCCTCATTGATCAGGAAATTTCATACAGCCAAAAAGAACAATTTGAAAGAGGTGGTATTATGGGGGTCAGGAAAGCCACTACGTGAATTTATGCATGTGGATGATTTAGCAGAGGCCTGTCTTTTTTTGATGGATGATTTTAATGAAGATGGATTTATAAATGTTGGAACCGGAAAAGAAATCAGCATTATAGATCTTGCTTTGTTGATTAAAGATATTGTAGGATTCAAAGGAAACATCGCGTATGATGATTCCAAGCCTGATGGTACACCACGTAAACTTATGGATGTTTCAAAACTCGCAGAATTGGGCTGGACATCAACTATTTCTTTGAATGAAGGTATTCGGAACGTATATAAAATGACCTCATCGCTTGATTGGTATTAATCGGATATGTGTGGAATAGCCGGGATCTTCAACATTAATCATCATCAGCTAAATCATTCAGCTATAGGAGCAATGATCAATGCAGTCGAGCATCGTGGGCCAGATGCTAAAGGAAAGTATGTGGATGAGCAGATAGCTTTTGGACATCGACGACTAGCTATCATCGATCTTAATGACTCAGCCAATCAGCCGATGTGGGATTTCACGCATAGATACATGCTTGTATTAAATGGTGAGATTTACAATTACCAGGATGTTAAAGCTGAGATAACTGATTATCCTTTTCAGACAGAATCAGATACTGAAGTTATCATAGCTGCGTATTTGAAATGGGGTTCTCATTGTCTTCAGAAATTCAACGGCATGTTTGCCTTTGCGTTGTGGGACAATAATGAAAATGAATTATTTATTGCCAGGGACAGAGTCGGAGAACGACCACTATATTATTTTCATTCCGATAAGCATTTTTCCTTTTGTTCTGAAATCAGGGGTCTCTTAGCTTCCGGAATTGTACCCGGAGAGGTGGACGAAAAATTCCTTCGTGAGTTTCTAATGTTTCAGGCACCATTGAGTTCTCACACATTGGTAAAAGGGATAAAGCAATTGCATGCCGGCCATTATGCGGTCATTAAAAACGGAAATTATCAAGAACATCCTTACTGGCAATATCAGGATGTAGTGCCCTCAAATGATAATTATGAATCTGCGAAAAAGAAGGTCCGTGATCTTTTTATTGACGCTGTTCGATTGTCGATGGTTGCTGATGTGCCTGTAGCCGCATTTTTATCAGGGGGAATTGATTCCAGCCTGGTCGTAGCATGCATGGCTGAGTTATCAGATAGAGTTGTCAATACGTTTTCAATCAGCTTTGATGAAAAGGAATTTGATGAATCTGTTTTTGCACAACAAATAGCAACGCAGTATAAAACAGACCACCATCGGATTGTCATTAAGCCTGAAGAATTTTTGTATTCAATTGAAGAAATATTTTCTGCTATGGATTCGCCGAGCGGAGATGGGCACAATACTTATTTAGTAGCGAAACATACAAGAGCATCAGGAATAAAAGTAGCACTGTCGGGGCTGGGAGGCGATGAGCTTTTCGCAGGGTATCATAAATTCCTGCTTTATCATAAAATTATCCACAATAAATGGCTGCTTACGGTTCCGGGTATTTTTAGAGTTCCATTTACAAAGATCATGCGTGACACTTCAGGAAGTCATCGAAATTCAAAATTTGCTGATTTGTTAAGTTTAAAAAAATGGAATTTAGCTACGGTATATCCTGAACTTAGAAAATCATTTCGTTCCTCTGAAGCTGATAAAATATTGCACGCTCATGAGACGGACGAAACATTGAAAAATGATCTCGATGCAATTGATAAGGCTACTGATTGGATGGGTACGCTCAGCAAGGCAACCATTGGCGAGATTGAATCATATACCAGGGATGTGCTCTTGAGAGATACTGACCAGATGGCGATGGCTCATGCACTTGAAGTAAGAGTTCCATTTTTTGATTACCGTCTTATCGAATATACATTGTCACTTCCAGACAGCCATAAATTTCCTCATTTACCAAAACGATTATTAGTGGATGCTTTGAAACCAAGATTGCCAGATCAAATTGTAAATCGAAAAAAAATGGGATTTTCCTTTCCAATGGAAAAATGGTTAAAAAATGAATTAGCCGGGATGGCAGATCAAAAATTGACTTACCTGGCCGATCGCAAAGAGTTTAATGGCGCTGCTATTAAAGATTATTTAAACCGGTTTCAGAGGGGAGATAAGCAAATTCTGTGGCCTAAGATTTGGCAAATGGTAGTGATATCAGATTGGCTGGAAAGAAATAAGTTATAACTATAGTAAAGTATAAAGTAATAATAATGAGCAATTTCAATTGTGCCCAAATACGATGTCATAAATGGGGCTCTTAAAAAAAGTGGTTTCGGGATTGAGACTATTCGGAATAAATCCCGGGATCTTCATGACTTCCCTTCGAGGGCTAAGGTTTTATTTTAAGGATTTATCCGAGCTGAAGAAACAAAAAGGGACTGACGAATTGTTTCCTTTTGGCAGAAAATACCCTGTTTTAGGTGATCGACATTCCGAAGCAGGAGTAATGTCTGGTCATTATTTCCATCAGGACTTATTCGTAGCCCGGAAAATTTACGAAGCCAGACCCATAAGACATCTTGACATTGGTTCAAGGATAGATGGATTTGTCGCGCATGTAGCCACCTTTCGGGAGATTGAAATCATGGATATCCGCCCACAAACAAGCAATGTGAAGAATATAATATTCCGACAGCAGGATTTAATGCAATTACCTGAACATTTAAATAGCTCCTATGATTCAATATCTTCACTACATGTCATCGAGCATTTTGGGTTAGGTAGATATGGTGATCCTATTGATTATTACGGATATCTTAAGGCTGTTCAGAATATTACTTACATGTTGAAAAAAGGTGGAGTGTTTTATTTCTCAGTTCCCATAGGGCCTCAAAGGATTGAGTTCAATGGACAACGCGTATTCTCAGTTAAATATTTATTACAGATATTTAAAGATGACTTTTTTCTTAAAAATTTCTCATATGTGGATGATGCAGGAGATCTTTTTGAAAATGTCAATATGCCAAAAGGTGATATTGAAAGAAACTACGGATGTCAATTTGGTTGCGGAATATTTGAATTAATTCGCCAATAATTTCGTCTATCAGTGAAGTTTCAAAATTAAAGGAAATGAGTAAAACACCTTTTGTACTGATCATGGCCGGTGGAGTCGGATCCGGGTTTTGGCCGGCAAGTTGTTGATATTTTCATTCCCAATGGGAAAATGGCTTAAAACGAATTGGCGACAAAAGCCAATAAAAAAATAAATGAGCTAGCTGATCGACATGAGTTTAATGGCAATGCAATGAGACAACTGGTTGATCGATTTCACAAGGGCAATCGCCTCGTTCACTGGTCTAAGATCTGGCAATTATATGTTTTGTCAGAGTGGTTTGAACGAAATCAGCATTGAACAGAACGATCAGCATTCTATACCTACCATTAAAAGATTTAATTTTACGTTTTAAGGAATAGCAAATTAAATATGTAATTTGATGTTTTTTCTATATTCAATAATTACACAAAGAAGAGTTTCTATGCTGCATGATGATACGATATTTCACAAGCTATATAAGCCGGTTAAAAAGTTGTTGCCAGTAAAGATTGCTGGTTTTTTTAGATCCTTTTTTACTGCATGTATTACCCCGTTTTATTTTTCCTATTTGAATGGACATTTTAAAAGCAGCTTTAAAAATAAATCTATTTCCAGGACGGGAGAACCTCTGCCATGGTATACATATCCAATGATTGATTTTTTAAGAACGAGGTTGTTCGTAGACAAAACCATTCTTGAATTCGGTGGAGGGCAATCAACATTATGGTGGGCTACTCAAGCCAAAAGAATTATTTCTTTCGAAGACGACAAAGATTGGTTTGAAATCCTCACAAAAAAAATTCCGACCAATGTGGAGCTCTTTTATATCACAAAGGATTCACGGGAAAAAAGTTTGAAGGAAGTGAGCGCAATTCTGGATCAACTTGCCATTCCTGCATTTGATATCGTGATCATAGACGGACTCTCCAGAGAAGATATGATAAATGTGGCCTGCAGTGTGGTTTCCCCCAATGGAGCCATCCTGTGCGATAATGCAGAGGGATATGGATTTTATGAAAGCTTCAAAGAACGTGAATTTAAGCGAATTGATTTTTTTGGTCATGCACCAGGAGTCATTTTCCCTCACTGTACATCCATATATTTTAGGATGAATAATTTTTTATTTGATCCGCATCTTTTAATTCCCACCAGAAAATAAATGTGGAATCAAGCTAGTATCAAAGTATTCGTTCATGTTTCTTTACATTCCAAGATAAACTCAAATGGCTGGATATAGCTATATCGAATTGGAAAAGGAGAATAAAAAACCTTTTGTTTTAATCATGGCTGGTGGAGTCGGGTCACGTTTCTGGCCGGCGAGTCGTGAAAACTTACCAAAGCAATTTCTTGATATCACAGGAACCGGGAAATCATTGATCCAATCGACATTTGACCGCTTTGCTTCATTTATACCGGTTGAGAATATATATGTTATTACACATCAGGATTATGCTGAACTGACATTAAATGCCATTGCAGGGTTTAAACACAAAAATCTGATCACTGAACCATCCCGTAACAATACAGCTGCGTCCATAGCATTAGCATCGTTTAAACTTATTCAAAAAGATCCTGACGCTATATGTGTTGTAGCAGCAGCTGATCACATCATTAATGACGAAAATGAATTTCAAAGAGTCATAAGAGAAGCATGTAATCATGCTGATGCAAATCACAGCTTTGTCACTTTAGGAATAAAGCCAACGCGCCCGGATACGGGATACGGATACATCGAATATGACACAAATGATCACGCTGATGTGCGAAAAGTAAAATCCTTCAGAGAAAAACCAAATGCTACTGACGCCTTATTTTACATGGAGACAGGCAATTTTGTATGGAATTCGGGGATATTTATCTGGCGGTTGGATATTATCCTGGAAGCATATAAAATACACGCTACCAGCATATTTGATATTCTCAATAGGGGCAAAGAAATTTATAATACAGATGCGGAAATTGATTTTATTCAACTTGAATATCCCAAGACCCAAAAGATCTCTGTTGATTACGCTATTTTAGAAAAGGCGCATAACGTGTTTACTATACCTTGCGATATCGGATGGTCCGATTTGGGTACTTGGAATTCATTGTTTGAGATTAACGAAAAAGATGAGGCCCAAAACGCCATTTTGAGTAAGCCGGTTTATCTGGAAGATACTCATCATTCATTAATCATAGCCGAACATTCTAAGCTCGTAGTCATTAAAGGACTTAAAGGTTTCATTGTTGTTGATACGGATGATTGTCTATTGATATTTCCAAAGGCCGAAGAACAAAGCATAAAGGAATTAAAAGATAAACTTAAGATAGAGGGATTGGAACAATACCTCTGATATAGATGAAAGCAAAGCGAATAATTATCGTCGCCAACACCACCTGGAATATTTACAATTTCAGGTTGAATATCATTCGAAAACTGATCCGCGAAGGACATGAAGTGATCGTCATGGCTCCTGTCGATAAGTTTATATTTTATACAGAGACATTGCCGCAGGTTCAACATATTCCGATACGTCATCTGCATCGTGATAGCGTCAATCCTTTTCAGGACATAAGGTTGTTTTTCGAGTTTGTGAAATTATACAAACACTATAAGCCGGATCTTGTGCTTCATTATACGGTCAAACCGAATATATTCGGAGGATTCGCTGCACGATTACTTGGAATTCCTTCTGTAGCGGTAGTTACCGGGTTGGGATATTCGTTGATTCACGAAGGATGGATCAACAGGATCACAAGATTGTTATATAAATTTTCTTTGCCTTATCACCGGAAAGTGATTTTTGAAAATATAGATGACAAAAAATTATTTGAAGACGAAGGTCTGACTTCAGCAGACAGAAGCATGTCGATAAAGGGTTGCGGAGTAGATACCACTGCATTCAGTCCGAACGGAGATGGAAGAAAAGAAGGAATGATCATATTTACTTTCATTGGCCGCTTACTCTATGATAAAGGAGTAAAAGAATTTATCGAGGCCGCGCAAATAATTAAATCCAATGATCATATACGATTTTGGCTTGTGGGAGAAATCGATAAAGAAAATCCATCATCTATCAGCAATGAAGATCTGATGAAATGGATTCGTGATCCTAAAATTCATTACCACGGCGCTACGGATAATATCAGAAAATTTATTGAAAAGTCTGATTGTATCATTTTGCCGTCTTATCGTGAAGGAATGCCTCGCGTGATCATGGAAGCAATGGCTATGGAACGTCCTGTCATCACTACAAATACTGCCGGATGCAGGGAAACTGTAGATGATAATATAAATGGTTACTTGGTACCCGTTAAAAATAGTGAAGCACTAGCCAATGCGATGAACAAGTTTATTCAACTAGATACCGATACCAGAATGCAAATGGGAAGGGCCGGCCGGATAAAAGTGTTGAATGAATTTGATGATACCATTATTGCTGATCAATTATATACTGCATTGAAGGAGAATCTATAAACCTTTAAAATCAAAATACAATTGAAAGGCCTTGTTTATTTCCCCATTACGAATTATATGAACTTAATAAACCATGACCGGAGAATGAATGCAACAATACATTTCTAAATGGCGGGCATAAAAGCATTTTTGGTCAATTATTTTCCCTCTCTGGGGAAATTGAAAAGATGGCTTGTGGCGGCAAAAGATTCAGGCTTAGCAAATAAGTTGACTTATTCACAATTTGGAGAGGATGTATTTATAACAGAAAAGCTTGATGAATACAATCTCAATAAAGTATTATATGTTGATGTGGGAGCAAACCACCCAACCGATATTTCAAATACTTATCTGCTGTACCGCAAAGGTTATAATGGAATTGTAATTGAGCCCAATGCAGAGCTTATTGGATTATTCAGGACATTCAGGAAAAGGGATATTGCTATGATGATTGGATGCAGTAACATGTGCAGTATATTAAAATTTAATATTTCAAAAACTCCCGTTTTGAGTTCTTTTTCTGGTGACAGAAATAACCTGAATGTTTATAAACAAGTATATGTACCCGTATTGACACTCGATGCAGCGATGACGAATATAGACTGCCCTATTGTCGGCTTTTTAAACATCGATGTTGAAGGCTTGAATTTTCAGGTGCTCGAAGGGGCTGTTGAGCTATTAAAACGAACATTACTTCTTTGTATTGAATTTGATGTTGAAGAAGATAAGTTAAAAATTATAACCTTTCTGGGTGATCAGTTTGAATTAGTAAATATCTTTCATTGTAATTTAATCTTTTTAAACAGTAATCTTTCTCTTTCCCTTCATCAGGGGACCAATTCTTTACCTCATTGAATTCATCTTTTCGCTTCCTGTTTCTCCTTTACCATTATCCTCCTTTGCCAGGGATTTCTCCCAAGAGAAACTATCTCATTTCATCCCAAATAGCGAGAAAATCTTCATTCTCATTAATTTTCACATCAACGAAATCTAAGCAATCACGTAATGAAGACATTACTACAGTGGAAACCATTTCAGCTTTTGATTTCAGATATTTTTTACGCAAAAAGAATTCTGGTGGAACTGTTGTTGATAAAGGAAAGAATAGTGTTTGGTTTCAGAGGGCGATTAAACTTATGAATACATTCCCTTTTTCCATATTGATAGGTGAAGGAGGTCCTGTGTACCTGATGAATCTCATCTGGAAAGGAAACATTGCCATTCGAAAATACA
>JBDUAU010000449.1:0-7886 GCA_040004485.1 Saprospiraceae bacterium | reverse complement strand
ACCGGTTGAAAGATCGCTTATAGATAATATGATGATACATCGACAAACTTTGCGGGTCTTGAGTGCCTTGATTCTGGTGCTCCTTCTTAGCCCTGCTAAAAGCCAGGATATCCATTTCACCCTGAAGAATATGACACCCCTTGCCTTTAACCCGGCCAATACAGGAGCGTTTTATGGGTCTTATCGTTTGTCAGGTTTATACAGGGATCAATACAGGAGTGTGATCGGAAGCGCTGCCTTCATGACCCCTACATTCTCAGTCGATGCACCGGTGATCAGGGGATTTAAGAAAACAGACTGGGTCGGCGTCGGTATCTTTTTTTATTCTGACAAGTCAGGTACAGGTGGGTTGACTCAATCTTCCTTCAAAGTAAGTGCTGCATACCATCTTGCATTGAATAAAAAAGGGACTAATGTATTATCCATAGCCTACCAGACAGGAGCTATTCAAAGACAAGTCAAAAATCCACAGGATCTGCTTTTTGAAGATGGGTTGATCAGTGGAGGTCAATCGGTAGATTTAGCTATTGTCGATGATATGAAAAAAGGCTTTCTTGATCATGTCGGAGGCATACGCTATTCAAGCAAATACAATAAGACCGATGAATTCTTTATCGGTTTTTCAGCAGATAAATTTGGAAGACCTGACTGGTCCGCACTGAAGCAAGGTGGCGACTACAGATTATTCCCAAGAGTTTTTGCACAAGCTGGATTATCAAGAGTAATGTCAAATAAAATAAGGTTCTCTCCAAACATTAGTTTCCAGAAAGTAATGAAGACACCTGAAAATACAATCGTACTGCAAGGGCTTATTGATTATTTATACAGTAAAGAAAAGGAAATCGTCCTCAAAGGAGGGCTCGGTTACCGCAGCGGTGCAGGGATAGGTGACGCTATACAGGTGATGCTTGGTGCTGATATCAAAGGCATCAATGTGATGCTTGGCTATGATGTCAATGTTTCTCCGCTGTCAGGTGCAAGTGGTACAGTCGGTGGTTTTGAATTAGCCGCTCAGTACATAGGTAAAATCTATAAAAGACCGAAACCGGATCCAATTATATTTTGTCCAAGATTCTGATTATGAAGTTGAGCAGATTACTATTTTTTATCGCGTTGATGACTTTAGGTTTAAAGCTATCTGCGCAACCTCTTGATGAGGTGCCTGTCAAAATGATGCTGGAGACGGCAGAGAAGAGCATGGCTATTCCGGATTATTATACTGCATTGGAGTGGTATGAAAATGCCTATAAAGAAACGCGTGACCCTGAGACCGCTGTGAAGATCGCTGACCTCAATGTCAGGATACGTGATTTTAAACATGCAGAAAGCTGGCTTCAAAAAATCGTCGAAAAAGATCAGGGCGTCAAATATCCTCAGGCTGTGTTTCAATATGCACAGGTGCTGAAAGTCAATGGTAAATACCAGGATGCTATCGATGCATTCAATCATTATGCAGGATTAGTAGCTAATGATAGTCTTCTGGCACTTGCCGATAATGAAGTGGCAGGAATTCAGTTAGCCATGCAGTCAAAACCTCCTATCGATCTCGTCGTTGAGAACGCTGGAAAAAATGTCAATTCAGCTTACACGGACTCAGGACCATTTTTAAGTAGTAATGGAAAATTATATTTTTCTTCTTTTCGTCGTAAAGATCTGATCGTACTGGATGGGAAAGAAGGTGATTATTATTTCAAAGTATATTCTTCCGATAAAGGGAAAGATGAAGGATGGGATGCCGCAAAAGCACTTCCTGATAAAATCAATATCGATGGCTACCACACAGGTAATCCAAGTGTGTCACCTGATGGCTCAAGATTATTTTTTACAAGAGCGACAATGACGGGTAATGATGTAACGGAGAGCAAAATCTTTGTAAGTGTGTCGAAAGGTGATAATTGGGCACCACCAGAAGAGATCATGGGCATCAATGGTAATTATTTAGCAAAGCAACCTACACCAGGTGTACTGTTTGGAAAAGAAGTTTTGTTTTTCTCTTCGAATATGCCTGGAGGTTTCGGTGGCTATGATCTTTATTATGCAGACCGTATTTCGGATACGAAATATGATATTCCTGTCAATTTAGGAGCTTTAGTCAACACGCCTCGGGATGAAGTGACTCCATTTTATCTGAATGACAAATTGTATTTCTCTTCTGACGGACATCCAAGTATAGGTGGATTTGACATCTTCCGGACAGACTGGAATGGCCAGACATGGGGCAAAGTTGAAAACCTCGGGAAAGGATATAATTCCTCTTATGACGATATGTTTTTCTCTGTCAATGAAGAAGGCAAATTGGGTTTCCTGGTTTCAAATCGTCCTGATGAATTGTCACGTTCTGTGAAATCCAAAACATGCTGTGATGATATTTATCAATTCCATATCCGCGATGTAGTGATTGATCTCATCACAAGTACATACGAAGGAAATGTTCCACTGTTGGGTGCAAAGGTTACTGTCTTTGAAATCAATCAGGGAAAGACAGGCAAATCAGAAACACAAGTCAATGACAAAATAAATGATTCACAATTTGGGCTTGATAAGGATAAAAAATATAAAGTCCTGATTGAAAAAGAAGGGTATGCGCCCGGTGAATTTGAAATCAATACTGTTGGTATGGTGGCGAATCAAACAATTAAACGCACAGTGAAGATGGTGAAGAAACCTGAGGACAAATCAGGTATGGAGACCCTCACGATGAATGAGCCGATTCGTCTGAATAATATCTATTACGATTTCGATGATGACAAAATCCTGGCTGAATCCGAAAAGGATCTGACCTTCCTTCTTGGCCTCATGAAGCAATATCCGGATATGGTCATCGAACTGTCATCCCACACCGACTCTCGTGGAAATGATGATTACAACGAACGTCTGTCACAGCGTCGTGCACAGTCTGCTAAAAACTGGCTTGTGTCGCATGGTATAAAGGAAAATCGTATCGAAGCTGTAGGCTATGGTGAAAATCAAATCCTCAACGAGTGTATCAATGGAATAGATTGTACTGAGGAGCAGCACCGGTTAAATCGTCGAACTGAATTTAAGATCATCGCAGGACCTACCACGATCGAGGTAAAGAAATCAGATCTCGGCGATCAAAAAAAAAATGAAATAAAGTCCGGTAATCCTGTTCTCCAGACCAAAGGAACTGTTCCACTGACAGATCCTAAGATCGAACTGACATTTGATAAGAAGATGATTGAATTGGGCCCGGTGCATAAAGGGGATAAGAAAGAAATGACTTTTCAGTTTGCGAACACAGGTAATCAACCTGTTGAAATCGAACTGATCACATCATGTGAGTGTACTACGCTTGATTATCCACAGTATAAGACGTTTAAGCCCGGAGAGAAAGGGGTAATCAAAGCTTTATTTGATAGTAAAGAGAAAGAAATAGGGGAGACTACTGATATTGATGTTATACTCAAACAGAGTGATCCGAAGACCCATCATCCTATTCATTACATCCTGCAGTACAAGTTTGATCTGACTAAATAAGATCAGGCGGGACTGATCAATATTCCATTGTAAAGTGAATCTAAGCGTCCTGGCGGAACAAATAGCTCATCAGGACGCTCTTGAGTGGGTAGGGCTGCTCACCGGCATTCTCTACGTCATACTTGCAGGTTATGAAAAGCCATTGTGTTGGGTATTCGGCATCATCAGTTGTGCATGCATTGCATGGAAAAGTTTCACTGATTATAGGTTGATGGCTGATGTTGCATTGCAGGCATTCTATGTCGTGATTGGTTTTTTAGGTTTGTGGAACTGGATGATAAAGAAAGCAGGTGAAACAAATAAACCTGTCGTCACGATGGTCTGGACCAGACATGTTATTGTTATTATTATTGTATTGATTATTAGTTATCCACTTTCATGGTTGTTGATCAATTATGCAGATGCCCGATATGGATATGTGGATACATCATTGACATTGCTTTCCGTATGTGCTACAATTTTATTAGTGAGAAAAGATTTGCACAATTGGGTGTATTGGATTGTGATTGATGTGTTGTATACCGGATTGTATTGGCGTAGTGAGGGTTATTTGTTTGCGTTGTTGTATGTTATTTATGCTGTGTTGTCGGTGTGGGGATGGAGGAAGTGGCAGCTCGCAAAATCATTCTCCCACGTATGAAATTAAAAGAATCCTTCGGCCTTTGGGCTTGTGTATCCATTGTGATCGGAAGTATCATAGGTTCGGGGATATTTATGAAGCCGGCGAGTATGGCGGCTCAGTTGGGTTCACCACAATTGCTGATTACCGTGTGGATAGGAGCGGGGATCATCACTTTGTTTGGTGCTTTGAGTAATGCAGAAGTCGCGACGATGTTTCCGGAGACGGGGGGGCAATATGTTTTCTTTCAGAAGATGTATGGAGATTTTATCGCCTTTCTCTATGGATGGGCTGCATTTGCGGTTTTCAATACAGCAGGGGTGGCCTCCATTGCATATGTGCTTGGAACATACGTTGAATATTTTATTCACCTGCCAAGATTTTCAAGTGAGGTGGAGAAATCCATTGATGTGTTTCTCCCTTTTATCGGGCATATTTTTCCATTGGAAAATATTGGAGTGAAGGGTGTGACCATTTTTGTTGTGGTGCTTCTTAGTTATGTCAACAGCCGTAGTTCAAAACTTGGAGGCAACCTGGGTGTGATCATTACGATAATGAAAATGGCGGCTATTGGATTAATTGTCATTGGATTGATTTTTTCCGGTGATGGGCATAGTGCTAATTTTTTCCAACACTCCGCATCGATAAATCCAAAAGGCTGGGCTTTGTTGGGTGCAATAGTTGCGGCTACTTCCGGAGCGTTCTGGGGTTATGATGGATGGAATAATATTGGTTTTGTGGCAGGAGAGGTAAAAAATCCGCAAAAAAATATTCCAAAGAGTTTATTGATGGGCGTTTTGGCGTGCATTATTATTTATGTGGTGATTAATATGGCCTTTCTGTATGTGCTTCCTATAGATTCGATGGCTACATCATCCATGGTAGCTTCGGATGCTATGAAAATTGCATTTGGCAGTATTGGTGGTGGTATCATTGCATTGATCGTCATTCTTTCAACATTCGGCACGACGCACAGTAACGTTCTTGCAACAGCGAGGGTGACTTATGCGATGGCTGCTGATGGGCAATTTTTCAAATCATTAGGTCGTGTTCACCCAAAATATACAACTCCTGCAAATGCGATTTGGATACAAGGGGTCTGGACGTCATTATTGGTGCTGAGTGGATCATTTGATACACTTACGGACATGTTGATTTTTGTAAGTTATTTATTTTATGGAATGAGTGCGTTTGGAATATTTGTATTGAGAAGGAAAATGCCTGAAGCCAATCGACCTTATAAAGTCTGGGGTTATCCAATTGTACCTGGTGTCTTTGTATTATTTGCTTTATTTTTTCTGGTCATCACATTAATCAATGATGTCAATAATTATGTGTCCGGAAAATCAATACTGATCAATTCCTTCTTTGGTATCTTTCTGACTTTAATTGGAATACCTTTGTATTGGTACTTTACCGTAAATAAAAAGAAAGCACGAGCCGTATGAAAAAATATATCCTGATTTTAATTTGTTGTTGGCTGGTACATTCTGTTTCTGCACAACAAAAACCTTACCCGCCGCGTGATGAAACCAATACAGATCCTTCTCTGGCTTCATTTGTCACTGACCTGAAGAAGGCAGTTGCCGGCCGGGATCAGGTCTGGATCAAGAAGTCGCTTGCTGATGACGCTGAAAGTAGTTTGGATAGTGAATTGAACAAAGATGCCTTTGTGAAAGCATGGGATGTGGATAATGATTCTTCAGATTTTTGGCGTATTGTTTCAAGAGTGATGGATATGGGTGGTGTATTTCTGCACGATACAGCAGATCATTCCGGAAAATTTCAATTTGTATTTCCGTATACTTATGCACTTGATCTGAGTATTGAAGATGATTTTTATGACATGGGTGTCATCACCGGAAAAAATGTGAATCTCAGATCGAAGCCTAATATCAAAGGGGAAGTTTTGGCACAATTGTCATATGACATCATTCGATTTATGACCGACACAAAACAAGGATTGCAAATAACTTCAGGCGCAAATGGATTGGGAGAGCCTGAATGGTATAAGATTGAAACCTATGGAAAGGATAAAAAAGGCTGGGTCAACTGGCGATTTGTATATAACCTTATGGGTCCACGACTTTTTCTTTATAAAGAGACTTCCGGTAAGTGGAAAATTTCGGCGTTGATTACGGGGGATTAAAGTTTAAAAAATGCAAGAAGAAAAACCTGTTTCCACAAGGCTGCTGACACCCATTGTCATCGTTGCTGCATTGGGCTATTTTGTGGACATCTATGATATTTTACTTTTTGGAATCGTGCGGAAAGCAAGTCTTACGGACTTAGGCATTCTGGCAAATGCTAATCGCGATGCTGGCGAATTTTTAATCAGCATGCAGATGTATGGAATGTTGATTGGCGGAATCTTCTGGGGGATACTCGGAGATAAGAAAGGAAGGTTGTCTGTTCTCTTTGGTTCTATCATTCTTTACTCTCTGGCGAATATTGCGAATGGGATGGTGCATTCTGTCAGCGCTTACGCTATTTGTCGCCTGATAGCCGGTGTGGGGCTTGCAGGAGAACTTGGGGCAGGAATAACTTTAGTCACCGAATCACTTCCAAAAACGAAAAGAGGATATGGAACGATGATCGTTGCGTCTGTTGGACTATTTGGTGCTATCGTTGCAAATCTTGTATATCAGACGCTTGGTGACTGGAGGTTGTGTTATTTTGCCGGAGGCGTACTTGGATTATTATTGTTGATATTGAGACTCAGTGTAAGGGAATCTCATTTGTACAAGCAATTGGAGCAAACGGATGCAGGCAGAGGAAAGTTTATTTCATTGTTTACAGACTGGAAAAGACTTTCAAAATATTTACGTTGCATTCTCATCGGCATACCCTTGTGGTTTCATGTAGGTGTATTGGTCACTTTCGCGCCTGAATTTGCAAAATATCTTGGTGTACAGGATGCTGCTACAATCACTGCAGGAAAAGCCATAGCATGGACTTATTTTGGATTGGTACTCGGCGATATTACCACGGGTCTGCTCAGTCAATATTTGAAAAGCAGGAAAAAAGTAATGGCTATTTTTCTTGCCATGAACCTGGGTATGATTTTTATTTACCTTAATGCCTATGGAATTTCAAGTTCGACTTTTTATTTAATCTGTGTATTAATGGGATTTTCAGTTGGTTACTGGGTGATATTTGTGACCATTGCGGCCGAACAATTTGGAACGAATATCAGATCGACAGTGACGACAACAGTTCCAAATTTTGTACGCGGATCACTTCCACTGATCATCATTATGTACCAGTTTTTCAGAGATAAAACCTTTTCAGGTAATATTTTACAGGCGGGCATGGTCATGGCTGTTATCCTGTCTGCTATTTCATTTCTGTCACTTTGGAAGTTGAAAGAAACGTTTGATGCGGATTTGGATTATACAGAGACGGTGTAGCGAAAATAAAAATTTAAAGTAGAGACGCGATTAATCGCGTCTCTACTTTAAATTTTTATTTTCATCGTTATTCACAAATTCAAAATCAATATGATAGTGATCATCATGCACCATATTGATTAAGTTATTCAGATGGGGAATAAAATTTAGATGTCTTTCTTCTACTATTTTTCCTGATGGTGTCGCGAATAATTCGTCGTGCATATATTCATTGAATAGAATTTTCCGGATCCGTAATCCATGCGCTGTTGCTGCGTCATCGATTGCCATGATATGTCTGGCCATCGTTTCAAAATCAATGACTGTTTTGCGGCCTAAAGAGAATTGACCTTCCTCATTGAATTTGAGTAGGTAATGAA
>JBDUAU010000619.1:0-2374 GCA_040004485.1 Saprospiraceae bacterium | reverse complement strand
AGGACCTATTTCGATGGTCTCCATGGTCTGAATGGGGAAATATAAGGTGATCGCTTTCTTTACCCATTCATTGACCTGCCATTGGCCCGGAGATAGCTTTGTAGCTACCCTCAATTCGCCATTATTGATCAGCTCTATACAGTCCCTGATGGCTTTCTGTACTGAGATATCCTGCAATAATGCCCTGTCTTCCCAGGCTGATTCAATAGTGTCTTGTAATGTCTGCATAGGAGAGTGATTGTGAGTGGCACAAAGATGGGATAGTCTGTGCCAAATCACCAAACAATGCTAAGCAACTAGTTATAGCAGGAGCAAACTCCTGCAATGATATGCCATGGTTGGAGTTTGCTCCAACCAATACTGGTAAGCAAATGGCTAGGGACTGGGTTATGGCAGGAGCAAACTCCAGCCATGACTATGTGCCTTTGTTGGAGTTTTCTCCAACAAATAAATCCAATTAAGGTGATGTTAATACATTACACATTATAAAAATATATTATCTTTAGACCGGGTTTAATCTGGTCAACTCGAAAACTACAGACATCATGAATAGAATAATCACTATACTCGTCACCATCTTCATCCTTCTGCTTCTCTATATCTGGATAAGTCATGTATGGGGTCCTGACAACCCAAGACATCCACAGCAGATCGTAGATGCCACACAAAGCGAACACACACTGGGCGCAGATGATCCGAGCACGGATATCGATACGTTTCTGAACACAAGTCCGGATCCCATGGGTACCGGAACGACAGTAAAAGATGATGTAACGACTGAAAATAAAACGCAGGAAGTTGCAGAACCTGTGAAGTCAGAACCTGTGAAAACAGAAATAAAGAAAACAGAACCTGTAAGCACAGAGCCCGTAAAGAAAGAATCAGCACCAGAGAAAAAACCTGTTGTAAAAATAGAAACGAAATCAAAAGCAGTGACCACACAAACAGCACCTGCACCGAAATCAACACAAGCCGTAGCAAAGAAAACATCACTGCCTTCTATTGAAGGCAAGCACCTGGTCATCGCAGGTAATTTTCTCCAGATGGCTAATGCAGAACAACGAATGGCAGAATTGAAAAAGGCAGGATTCAAAGATGTGGAGATCCTCAATTTTGATTTATCAGAATACCACACCGTATGTGCCGGACGCTTCACGGATGTCAATGAAGCACGTCGACTGGTGAAAAAATTAAAGGACTATCATAAGATAGATGCTTACGTCAGAGTAGGGAACTGATGTGCGGACGGTCATCGCTGACAAAGACCGAAAAAGAACTAGAAGAACGATTCAGGGCTAACTTTTACAGTGAAGATCTTGAACGGTACAATCCTTTACCCAATTACAACGTAGCGCCTACGCAGATGCATCCTGTGATCACACAGGAAGAGCCACACGTGATCCATCTTTATCGTTGGGGACTTATTCCTTTTTGGGCTAAGGATATGAAGATCGGCGCCAGCATGATCAATGCCCGCATCGAAGGCATCGCCACGAAACCTGCTTTTCGACAAGCATTTGAAAAACGCAGATGCCTCGTTCCATTTGACGGATATTATGAATGGATGAAAACACCAGAAGGCAAAATTCCATATCGCATTAAAGTCACAAACACGGACATCTTCACGATCGCAGGACTTTACGAAAACTGGAAAGGTCCCGATGGAAAAATAATACACAGCTTCACACTCATCACAAAAGAAGCAGACCCCGCCATCGCACATCTTCATGACAGGATGCCATTGATCTTACTTCCCGAGCAGGAACAAATGTGGATCGATGCAACAGTTCCTACAAAAGATGTGATGAATAATCTTCAACCAGTTCCCGGCGATTGGATCACATGGTACAGAGTATCGGATCGCGTGAATAAAGTGAGGGAGAATGATGCGGGGTTGGTTGAGCCTGTACATTAATATTAAAGGTTATTTGACACATAAGAATCTCCTGGTTTCGTGAGTCGTGAGCCGTGAGTTTCTATCCTCCGCCGCTTCATCCCACTTTTGCTTTCCTATCTTTGGGCAATTTAAGATCCATATCGGCCAAAACATGTATACAAATCCTCAGCATTTTATATACATTCTCTGTTTTCTTTTTCAGTACAGCTGCGAAAAAAAAGAAGCTCCGACTTTAGTCAAAACAATCAACACAGATACCCTCTTTACATGCCAGATTATTTCAACAAGAGACACTTTGCTTCCATACGTTTCGATAACAACCGGTTTTGAATTCCCATGTGGTAAAGAAGTAAAATCATATAATTTTCGAGCCCATAATCCCTGGAAGGATCTTCCATTTCCTGTCATAACTTCGTCAAATCGTTTTTTAGGCAATAATTATCAAAGTGAATTTTCCAGGAAAGCAGGCAATTATGA
>JBDUAU010000186.1:0-2379 GCA_040004485.1 Saprospiraceae bacterium | reverse complement strand
AAGAGCCACGTGCAAAACCTGTTCCCTGTAGGAGATAACCTGCGAAGTCATCAGGTGATGATTCAAAATCACCTGCATAACCTGAAACACCTGAATCATAAGGAGCTTCAATATATGGAAGGATAATAATTTGTTTTGTTTTTACGATCACACCATTGATTGTAAGTGAAATCGTAAAGGTTCCGGCTTGAGTAAACGTATGATTTACGATCGGTTCATTTGATGTTGAATTGTCACCGAGATTCCACTCGAGTGAATTCGCATTGACTGATTGTGAACCATCAATAACTACTGATTGACCAACATATGCAATAGGTTTAGTGACAATGACTGCTGCTGCGGAAGAAAATACATCTGTCGTCATCATGCCACGACCATGTGTGGCTGCTAATACCACTTTATCACTTTCACGCACCTGCAACATATATACACTTACGTATGGCATTCCATTGTCAGGATTCGCCGGCTCCCAATGAGTGAAATCACCATCTGCATCTTCAGTTGTCCAGATTCCTGCCTCTGTGGCCAGCATCACTCTGTCATGATTTGCAGGATCGAATATGGCCCACCGCACCGGCATATCAGGCAAGTCACCTTCGATGGAATTCCATTCCTCACCTGCATTCGTACTTAACCAGATATTTTTGAGCGTAGCTCCGAAATTGAACAAGGAGATCAGCATATCATTCGGTGTTTGCTTATCTATATAAAAACATGATACCGAAGCAGAGCCCGGGAGGTCCGCTATCAACTTAGCCTGCACGGGATTACCTACATTGGCATTATCAATCCGCAAAACCCTACCCGATCCGCCACCGAAATATATTCTGTTGGGTACAAATGGATCTGCTTTGACTGCACTCACATTCAGACCCTGACCTGCTACATTGACTTCTTCAACATTCCCTGATTGAATATCCCAACGGAAAAAACCACCTGTATTAATCTGGCCGTAGAGAATATTTGCATTGTCATCATATCCTGAACGATTGACAAATTCACCATCGATATCTGCACCAAATCCGAATTGGTTTCCGCCATCAGTTGAAAGACCATAGTTCGCATTTTGTGAGGAGACAATCTGAATATCAGGTTCATTCTGATCGATGAAGCAAAATATTCCGTCACCACCCCATACAGATCTTGAGGGAGATAATCCCGGTTGTGATATTTGCAATGTATTATTATCCTGTGTACCTCCCAGAATATAAGGCGAACCTTCATCCGGATGAATGGCACCACAATAATATTGTGTCGTCACATAGCCTGTATTCTTGGTTGCAATTGTTTGTCCTCCATTATCACTCATCCAGATGCCACCATCATTTCCAAAAAATACACGTCCCGCCTTTTTAGGATCAAATAAGATCAGATGCTGATCAACATGAAACTGACCATCTCCGATAGAAGACCAGTTGATACCCTGAAAAATAGATTCCTGCATACCAACACCACCTGCTAAAATCCGACCACAGTTAAAAGGATCAGCAGCAATGTCAAGATCATACCATGCCTGTCCATTTGTAAAATCACCAGATCCACCGGGTGCAGGCCTTGAAACCCATGAAGCTCCTCCATCGTTAGAAACATATGTATTCGATGCAGCGCTATTGACGCTACCCAAAACATACATTACTTTAGGATCGCCTGGACAAACATCGAATTCAACAATAGAAAGATCATGTGGAAATCCTGGTTTTGATGTTCCAATATCTGTCCAGCTTCCTCTGTCACCAGATGTGGATTTAAATAATGAATTCGCATTCGATGCATAAAAGGTTTGATTCGTTGCGTTGTAATGGAAATCATAAAAGTTATTATTACTTGCACCGGATAACGAGGTGCCTAAAACTTTTTCCCATGTATCTCCACCATTTTTACTTCTTAAAAGTCCACCTACCTGGGTACCTGCATAGACATCACCATTGGGACTTACAAACACTCTGTGAATGTTTGAAAAATTACTATTCTTTGTGGATGAAAGCCATGACCATGTCTCACCATCATCTGTAGATTTGAATATACCGGCTCCTGTGATCGCATCAAGATTGTTGTAACCTTCTCCGGTACCTACATACACTATATTCAGATTGTTTGGGTCCTGGGCAATAAAGCCTATAGCGATATTGTCTAAATTGTAAGCGAGCTGTTTCCATTTTGGATCGGGCTGAGAAATATCTTCGGTCCGCCACAGTCCGCCACCGACACCACCAACCCAGATACGATTTCGGGAAGGATCGCCTTCGTCAATCATGATGGCCCTGGTTCTGCCTCCGACATTGTTTGGGCCGCGCTCATGCCAGATAGCACCACTCAGACCTCTATTGAGAAATCGTCCCGATGTATGTTGTGCTACACGTCTCTGCCCTTCTGCAACTG
>JBDUAU010000493.1:0-2380 GCA_040004485.1 Saprospiraceae bacterium | reverse complement strand
ATTCAATCCTAATTATGATCCTGAAATCAACATCAACCTTGTATATGCTGAATTACCTGTCTATGCAACATTTGGGGATTGGTGGCAGGAAGAAGCGAAGTATTATAAAGTATCTGTACAGGCCGGTTTCAGTTATGGTCGATTGATCAATGCACGGACATTTGATTATTTCCATACCTCTGATATGAACCTGGACAAGCTTGTGCCCTTTTTCAATAATAATGACATTTCTTGGCTGGTCGGTTTATCCTACAGATTGGGACCGCACTGGGGGCTAACCGGAAGATATACACGAGGAATCACGCCTTTATTGAGTCCGGCAAAACATAATCTGGCAACAGAAAGACTTGTTTCTTATTTTATCACCTTCAGAGGAGAGTATTACTTTTAGGGTATGATAAAAAGTAAACAAACACCTGTATTATCTTTTATCCTATTGACTTTATTTGTCAGTTCATGTGCGCATTCCGGAAAAGAAGTGAAGGAAGAACAAAAACCAACATCAGCAAATTCTTCCCCTTATCCATCGATGTCAAATGAAGAGATCACAAGTCTTTATTCGCTCACCGATAAAGTGGATATGATTTTTTATAATCTTCCGATGAGTATCAACCAGGATGAAGCCAGGAGTGCAAAGAATACAGCCCTCTATATTTCACCGGCTCCCGCTATAATGAATACGCCTTGTAAAGCATTGGGCAGACTAAGCTGGATATCGAAGGGTGCGATTGTAAAAGAAGCCGATATCTATTGTGATACAGGCTGTCAGTATTTTATCTTTATGACAGACAATAAGCCTGTGGCTGCTAATGCTATGTCTGAATCAGGTGTTGTCTTTTTTAATCAGATCCTCAGCCAGGCTGCACAGCAACGACCAAAATGAAAGAGCAACGGATCGCAGTCATTGATCTTGGATCCAATACTTTTCATCTGCTTATCTGTGAATTGCACCAACATGGATCATGGGTCACCCTGCTCAAAGAACGGGTGTATGTAAAACTTGCGGATGGTGGTCTGGAATTAATCGAAGAAGATGCCATACAGCGGGCGATTGATGCGATGCTCCTCTTTAAAGACCTCATCCATATATATGAAGTAGGAAAAACCAGAGCTATCGGAACTGCTGCTTTACGGGAATCCTGGAATGGAGTAGCCGTCGCAGAAAAACTTTCCGAAGTATCCGGTATCCCGATTGAGATCATTGACGGACATCAGGAAGCCAGGTTTATCCTGGGAGGAATCAAAAGTGTGTTACCTGACATGGATCAATACGGCCTCATCATGGATATAGGTGGAGGTAGTGTAGAATTCATTCTTTATAAAAAGGATTTTGTTGCTTTTGCAGAAAGTTTTAAGATTGGTGTTGCTATATTGTATGAGACGTATCACCATTCTGATCCCATCAGCAAAATACAGATTGAATTACTTGAACAAGATTTGGATGACAAACTGGCGCCACTGATCAGAGCTTTGAAAAAAACGTCATCTTATTATTTAATTGGTGCGAGTGGATCATTTGAAGTATTGTATGAGGTGTTGCCAAAAAGTATAACAACTACACATTGGGCAGAGCTTGATGTCACCGGCGTAATGGACATCATGAATAAAGTGATCATTGCCGACATAGCTTCAAGACGAAAGATGCCTGAGATACCTGAAGAAAGAATAGATTATATTGTTGTGGCATATATTCTTATCCGCTATTTGTTTAAAAAGATAGCTCCTTCAAAACTTTATTATTGTGAATTTGCGCTGAAGGAAGGAGTAGTGGAGGAGATGATTAGAGTGACGAATAACGAATAACAAATAACGAGTGATGAATAACGAGTGACGAGTAACGAGTAACGAGTAATGAGTAATGAGTAACGAGTAACGAGTAACGAGTATTGAGTAAAGAGTAAAGAGTAATGAGTAATGAGGGGGAATACCGAATAGAGCGTAAAGATTGACAAATAAAGATTTTATGACAGCACATAGGAATTACGCACGAGGGGATATTCGTTACTCGTTATTCGTTATTCGTCACTTGTTATTTTGTCACTCTTTCTTCATTCTTCTTCTGAGCCCATCTGATTGTTGGCTCTGAGGTCGCTGAGGACTTTGTCCATGCGGAAAAATTCATCCAGGGACTCATCGAGATAAAACTGAAGCTCAGGAATGCGGCGTACTTGTTTTCCAATCTTATTTGAAAGTGATAGACGCAGGCGATGATTATTTTCCTGCACCGCAGCCATCACCTCCTGTTTGTTGTCCGCATTGAAGACGGACAAATAGATTTTCGCGCTTTGCATATCCGGAGATACGACAACACTTGTGATGGTGACTAATGCCTTATCGAAGATGTAGGAGCCTTCTTCCATCAATACCATACTGAACGCTC
>JBDUAU010000609.1:0-2385 GCA_040004485.1 Saprospiraceae bacterium | reverse complement strand
CTTATCCTTCAGGTGCACTGCATTCCGCCTCAAAACATTATGGTGGCACGCTTGCCAATGGCAGAATATATCAGACTTTCCGCATCGGTGTAGACTGGAACACCTTTATCATGTCCAAATCTTAAAAACGTTTCAGGGTTTTCTAATCTTTGAAAAAGCTAATGACCAAATCCTGGTAAGCATAGACATCATCAGGTTTGGTTGTGATCATTTGTGCAAGTAAATCAAGCTGATGAGTCTTCTTTATATTCATCGCTTCAGCCCATAAAGCAACTTCAGTTAAAACCTGATTTTGATTTTCGCCATGTGTTGCTTTGATCTTTGTTTTTAATAAAAATTTAGTTCTGCAATCTGTTTCTGCCAGAATTCTATCTCCATTATACATGTGTTGAATCATGCGGGTCACTCTGGAGGTAATATCGACTACTGCCGGTGGAACAGATCTACTGAGTTTAAGTCCTATACTGCTTGCTGTAAAGCGGATCAGTGTTTTGTGACTAGTTCTGTATCCTTTTTTAGTCAATATTTTCTCATGTTCTTCATTGGCTTTTTGTCCCAGGATTTTGTCGAGAGATCTGAATCCCAAACGATAATAAAACCAGAAAGCACCGGATGCGATTCCTTCCGGATTGTCCAGGCCGAATTGATAAGGCTCAACTTCAAAATAACAGAGATTAAATACATGTCTGTAGACACGCAACAGTTGCGCCATGATAAATGCTGATTCACCATTCCTGAAGGATTCGAAAATATTGATTCCGAAATTGGCTCTTTCACCAAATACCCATGCACCCCCGTATGCTACCGGAAATCCATTCTTAAATGAAGTAAAACCAATGTAGGATTCGAGAGGAAGTTGTCTTGAAGGAATCATACTATATATCGCAACTGAAATACCACGCTCCAAATGATATAATCTCAATGACCTTTCCTCCATAAATGTGGTCGGATCAGTTTCCCTGCCGGTCACGGCCATTGAATTTTTTATTACTGAAATTTCCCTTTCCCCTTCTGACATTTCAGCATAGGCAGGTAGTGCTTTATTTAATACATCCTTTATTTCAAATTTTTTAAGCAACTCGTGATTAAAAAATGGAGATGTGAAATCCAGTCTGTTGTATGCCTTTGAAAATAATTTGTCATTCGGTGTAACCCGAACGAATAATTCCAGACGGTCATAGAAGTGATCTTTGACATACGGAAGATGATCCAACCTTGAGAGCTCATCGATGATAAAACGAAGACGATTTTTTTCCGCGACCAACAGTGTATTCATCAGGGCTATATTACCAAGGCCGGCTGTTGTTTCACTTTTTTCTACCGAGGTCAGCGTCAGTCGAAGTACCTCATTGAGCTGAAGGATAGGTGTCTCAAAAGAATTAAGATCTGTATTACAATGTGGATGTGCAAGCAGCCATCTGACACCATCATGAGAAAAACGTGTTACCGTCGATGTGAAAGGCATTCCTGAATTTTCAAATAATTTGCTTTGACTTTTCCGGTTTGTTTTCAGGTACCTGCTGATCCGCATTAATTCTTTTTCGGCAAGGAAAAGTTGCTTCGAATCTGCAGGGTATGCTATGATGAATAGAAGTATTTCAAAATAAGTGATCAGGTCCCTATTGACCGGAAGGCTCATTTTTGAAAGATCTTTTAAACACTTGAATTTAGTTTCAAGACTTACGACATCAAACCGGTTCGCGTTTTCTTTGAGGTTATGCAACAGGCTTTTGATAGAATTCCTCATATCGACAAATGTAGCAATAGAGTGTGAGAGAAGTTAGTGTATGTGCTTTCATATCTCCCTTGCAGGGAGTAGGGGGTAAAATCGTAACTTGCACCCATGAAAGCTACACGCATCCTTGGCATTGATCCCGGAACAAACATCCTTGGATTTGCTGTCATCGAAATAGATCGTGACCAGGTTACCGTATTGGAGATAGGCGTGCTTCATCTTAAAGAGAAAAAGAATCCAAGTGATAAACTGCGCGAGATCTTCCTCGAGATACAGGAGATCATCGAGCGCTATCTTCCTCAGGATCTCGCGATCGAAGCTCCATTCTTTGGAAAAAATGTGCAGTCGATGCTGAAGCTTGGTCGCGCACAAGGAGTAGCGATGGCTGCAGGCATGACGATGGGTCTGACGATCACAGAATATTCACCAAAAAAAATAAAACAATCCGTCACCGGAAATGGAAATGCCGCGAAAGAACAAGTAGCTGATATGCTCTGCCGCATGTTAAATTTAAAACCTGAGAAATTAGAACTTGATGCTACCGATGCATTATCCGTCGCATTGTGTCATCATTACCAATCGGGGAGAATTGTGTCTTCGAAGAAGTCCGGGTGGAAAGCGTTCATTAAAGAAAATCCGGAGAGGGTGAA
>JBDUAU010000063.1:0-7979 GCA_040004485.1 Saprospiraceae bacterium | reverse complement strand
CGCGGAAAAGAGGGTTTCAACAATTTTTGAAACCCTGAAAGGGTTTAACTCACTGTGTATTGAATTCAAATCGCTCAATACGGATTGACCTTCTTTGCTCTGAAGCTAGTGTGTACAACTTTTAATCTTTATCATTGTTTCGCTATCACCAAAAGTGATTTATCTTTCATTCAACAAACCAAACAACATGAAACAAAACCAGGAAAAAAAGGTAGCAGGCATATGGATGGACAATAATAAAGCCTATATCATCAGCCGACCGGCCGACAATGATAGTGGAGAATTTGCCATCAATGAAAAAATCGATGCTACACATTATCACGGCGAGAAAGGCGAACATGCTTCTATGAATGCTGAGCCGCAAAATCTTGCCAAATACCACAAGGCTATTTCAAAGTCCATTCTGAACTACGATCACATCCTAGTGTTCGGCCCGGGTAAAGCGCAGGAACAATTAGTCAATTTTCTTCGCGAAGATGCTCACTTCAATGCTAAGCAACTCACACTCGAAGCTGCACAGCATCTGACGGATCATCAGTTGATTGCAAAGGTCAGGGACTTTTTTGCATAAGACATATTATATCAATTGAATGGGACCGGACTTTAGGGCTGTCCCGGTGACAATTAAATGGTAATTATTCGAGAATAGAATAATTACCATTTTTTTATTTTCATAATCTTGTTTATTGAAAATAATTTCAGTCCCTGATGAGAAGATCAGGGCTTGATACCGGTCGCATTTACCCCAGTAATTGTCATTATATCAGTGCTTTCCCATACCTATTTTACGCCAGGTTTGCTTGCTATTTAATACATTAAATCTTCAACTCTAATAAAACATGAAACAAAAAATCACCACATGGCTTTGGTTGGACGGACAAGCGGAAGAGGCTGCAAAGTACTATACATCCATCTTCAAAAATTCAAGTTTAGACAATGTCATGCGGTATGGTCCGGGCGCACCTGTCCCCGAGGGCACCGTACTTACAGCCACATGGACCATTGAAGGCCAACAATTTGTAGGACTTAATGGCGGACCTCAGTTTAAACCTTCTGAAGCAGTTTCTTTTTTCGTGGATTGCGATTCACAGGAAGAAGTGGATTACTATTGGAATAAACTCACTGAAGAAGGACAGGAAAGTCAGTGCGGATGGCTTAAAGATAAATATGGTATATCCTGGCAAATCATCCCTTCCATCCTGGGTGAACTTCTTCAAAACAAGGACCGTGCGAAAGCAGGAAGAGCGATGCAGGCAATGCTTCAAATGAAAAAAATCGATATCGCAAAGTTGAAGGAAGCTGCTGGTGAGTTGTGAATTGTATTGGCAAGGCTTGTCCCTGCCTGGGGTTAATATAAAAATTTGCGAAATTTGTGGCAATAATAATGAGAATTTCAAATTACATCTATCAGGATCTTTTACATTCACCTCGTCTCAAGACCCGATTCTTAACGCGGGATGACATAGTGAAATGGACTGCCTTTTTTAAGGACGAAGAAGCCATTGCATTGATGCCCACCTATGGCCTCAATACAAATGAAGAAAAGGCAACACGGTGGATTGAAAAACAACTAGACCGCTATGCCACAAACCGGATGGGCCATCAGGCCTTGATTGATATAAAGACAAATGCATTTATTGGTCAGGCCGGTTTGCTTGTGCAGGAAGTAGATGGCATCGCAGAACTTGAGGTCGGCTATCATGTCTTCAAAAAATATTGGGGCCAGGGTTATGCTCCTGAAGCAGCAAGGCTTTTTCTCAACCATGCATTTGAAAACAACCTGAGTGATTCGGTCATCTCCATCATCGATACACGAAATATAAAATCACAACGCGTCGCCATGAAAAACGGTTTGCAAGTCGAGAAACAAACTACCTGGTCTGATCTTAATGTCTATATTTATCGCATACAAAAGGCAAATTGGAAATAGGGCTCGTATGCTTATTCTATTTCCTTACATTCAGATCGTATCATGAAGGGAAAACAAGAGCAAAAGCAGCGCCAGGCAGGAAAAAATAAAAAGCCCATCACTGTAAAAAAAGATACTGGCTGGAATTGGAAAATTATCGGTTTACTTACAGGTATTGTCCTTCTTTCTGCATTCATCTATCTCCCGGTTTTACATAATCACTTTTTGGCCTGGGATGATCATTATTATATCCGCGACAATGCCTTTATTTATTCATTTAACCTAAAAGATATTTTTTCCCATAACGTCATGGGGAATTATCATCCGATGACCGTATTGGTGTTGGCTATCGAATATCATCTTTTTGAATTGAGCGAAACAGGTTATCATGCGGTCAATTTAATCCTGCATCTGCTCAATGTTATTCTGGTTTTCTATGCTGTGCTCCTGTTGTGCAACAAATCCGGAGTTGCTTTAGTCACATCACTGTTGTTTGGTATCCATCCCATCCATGTGGAATCGGTAGCATGGGCTGCAGAATTAAAAGATTTATTATACAGATTTTTCTTTCTCGCATCCATTATCATGTATTTGAAATTTCTGCCAAATCTTCAGAAAAAATATTACATGGCTGCACTGTTGTTATTCCTATTCTCGCTATTGTCAAAAGGGATGGCGGCATCTCTTCCGGTAGTCCTGATCCTGATTGATTTTTTCAAAGGGAGAAAAATAACGATGAATGTCCTTCTGGAGAAGCTCCCTTTCTTTTTATTGGCCATCATATTTGGTATTGTAGCCGTTGCTGCTCAAAGAGCACCTGATATCGTGCAGGATGTAACATTTTTTACATTCCCTCAACGAATGGCCTTCGCATGTTATGGATTTTGTACGTACGTCGCAAAATTATTTTTACCTGTAAATCTTAGTGCATATTATCCATATCCGCTGAAGACAGGTTCTGGAATATCATTGATTTATTACACCTATATTCCATTAGTGATCGGCATTTTGTCAGCCGTCATATATTCCATACGCAGCACAAAAAATATTGCATTCGGCGTTGGTTTTTTTGCGATCACAGTATTTCTTGTTTTGCAATTACTTCCCGTAGGTGATGCCATTATGGCGGACAGGTATTGCTATGTTCCTTCGATAGGAATCTTTTATTTGGGAGGAGAAGGTTTTATGTATCTCTGGAAAAGTAAATTAAAATGGATAGGGATAGTGGTCCTTACAGGATTTACATTTTATTTCAGCGTAGCCACACATGCACGCTGTCTTATCTGGAGAACAGATATGTCTCTCTGGCAGGATGTGATTGAACGATTTCAAACAGTTCCTATCGCCTACTATAATCGTGGCCTTGCCTTTATGAATGAAAATAAATTCAAAGAAGCGATGGATGATTATACAAAAGCCATTGAATTAAAACCAGGGTATAATGTAGCTCTTGTCAACAGAGGAAATATTTTCAGAGGCAATAGTCAATATGAAGAAGCGCTCCGTGACTATAACTCAGCTATTGAAGCAACACCAAATTTTTCTATTGCCTATTTCAATCGTGGGATCCTCTATATGAATCAACAGAGAAATGAGGAAGCATTAAATGATTTTTCAAAAGCAATCGAATTTAAACCAGGATATTATAAAGCATATAGTAATCGTGGCGTGATTTATACCAATCTGAAACGATATGCTGATGCGATTGAGGATTACACTAAAGCCATTGAAATTAAACCAGACTATATGGAAGCTTACTATAACAGAGGTATGGCCCAATATAATTCAGGTAACAAAGAAGCAGCCTGTCTTGACATCCGGCAATCAGCAAATCTTGGATTCAAAACAGCAGCAGATGCTATTCCCCAGGTTTGTAATTAAATACATCTGATCGCCAATACCCGATACCGTCTCTAAAATTCTTTGGATGCATTAAAAATTTCACAATTATTTTCTATTCTAAAAAAGAATTGAAATCACTTACAATGTATGAAAGGTTGAAAAAGTAATCTATCTATCAAAATATTATTCCGGGAATACCCGATGTTCTAACTATCAAAAGTCAGGGTTAGAAATGTATCCAGGGCATTAATCTGATATTTTAGTAATTTGCCATGATTCTCAACTACTTTATCATCCGGATTATGAAAATCTATAAATCAATTCTTCTGCTCCTTGCTTCATTTACTTTCCTATTCTCCTGCAATAATGGAGAACAGAATAAAATGATCCTCGGAAAATGGACAGGTATTGAATGGCTGGTCAATGGTCATCCGTCGAGCCACACTCCCGGAGAAGCTATTTTCACCTTTAATGAAGAAGGCTTGTATACATTTGAATATGCAGGCAGTGTGGAAAACGGAAAATACTATGTGAACAATAATGAATTATTCACCACACCGGAGGGAGGCATAAAAATGATGGTTAAGATTCCCAAGCTTACACAGGATACTTTAATATTTGATATGAACCGTGGAGGTCAGTCCGAAAGATTAACCCTGAAACGAAATTAATCTCGTGCTCTAAATAAATTCTTCAGATCTTTTCCGGATCTACAGCCAAGGTTTAAGAATGAGCTCTTTCGCAAAGCTTCCCTATCGCTATATATACTTTTCAGGTTTAATCCTATTTATCCTTGCAGCCTTTTTCAGTGAAGGATATTTTCATCCGGACGAACACTTTCAAATTCTTGAATTCTGCAATTATAAACTTGGTCTTTCATCGTCAATAGATTTGCCCTGGGAATTTGATGAGAAAATCCGACCTGCGCTGCAGCCATTACTCGCGGTTGGCGTGATCAGAGTCCTGAGGATGATCCATATCGATAATCCTTTTATCTGGGCGCTTATTTTAAGAGTTTTGACCGCATTGTTTTCGTGGTTTGTTATTTCAAAAATGACCATCTATCTGGCGAAAGATTTTAGCAATGAAACTGCGAAAAAAATATTGGTGCTCCTAAGTTTCTTCTTATGGTTTATGCCGGTGATCAGTGTTCGGTTTTCTTCCGAAAACTATGGAGGTCTTACATTTCTATTGGCCTTATACTCTATTCTTGTGGGATTGGACTCCGATGGAAAAAAGAAAATAATCCAATTCATTTTCGCCGGATTTCTTCTTGGATTTTCATTTTTTTTTAGATTCCAGATGGGTTTTGCCATTGTCGGCATGGGGATGTGGCTCTTGTGGGTAAAAAGGATAAACTGGTTAAGTCTTACCATTTTAATTCTTTCAGGCATTACGGCCATGCTCATTTCAACTATTGCCGATTTCGTATTCTATGGTACATGGACGTGCACGCCCCTGAATTATCTGATCGTAAATATTATAGAACATAAGGCTGCCCATTGGGGAGTACAGCCATGGTGGCATTATTTCACCATGTTTATAAATGGTGTTTTTCCGCCTGTCAGTATTGTATTATTAATTCTTTTTTTGATCGGTCTTTATCAAAAACCCAAACATCTATTGACCTGGTGTATTCTGCCCTTTATCATAGGACACATGTTGGTGGGACATAAAGAAATGAGATTTATGTTTCCGGCAGCATTCATGTTTATCTTTCTTGTATCTCAGGGAATTGATTATTTCATTTCGAAACAAAAATATCACCGCGTCATTCGAATCACGTTTCTTATCTGTTTATGGATCAATATACCTCTCCTGATCATCACTTCCGCCATTCCTGCGAGAGACAGTGTTTGTTATTATAAATATTTGTACCGGAATTTCTCAGAGCGAACAATAGAACTCCTGAGTACCGGATCAACGGTTTATGAAACAGTTAATCTTGAGGTCAATTTCTACAGAGCAAAAAACGTGCATTGTATTGTTGTCTATGATGCAAAAGATGAGATCGAATATGTACATACCACTCAACCTGATTCATTATATGTACTGGAAAGGGATCAACATGAAGACAACAGTTATCCGGGTTATAAAAAAGAGACTATGTATTCTCTTTTCCCCGGGTGGATACTTAAAAATAATTTTTTCCATTGGCAGAACAGAACAAGGATTTGGAAAATCATGAAACTCAAAAAGATAAAATAATTTTCAGTAAACAATATTCCTGAATTACATAAGCCGAATGAAAAATTATTTACACAACAATTTTAAGGCTGAGAAACTTACTTTAACAGCGCATTCTTAAAATAAAAAATGCCACAGTTTTTAACCCGTGGCATTTTTTCAGATCTCTTCAGTGATTGACTATTGAGCTGGCGCACCTTTTGGTGCATCCCGATTCCACATATCACGGATAGCGATATACTTACCATCACGCAGCTCAAACAAGGTCATGTATTTTCCAGTATTGACCACCTTGCCCGTCTTATCCTTGGTGATGGAGTTACCGGTCTCCGTTGCATAATTGCCTGCAGCCCAGACTCCGGTCGTTACGAAAGAAATGGAAGTACCAGTAGTGTCACCTGCCATATCTTTTTTGATACCTGCTTTGATAGCATCCATTCCTGAGCGGGTAGGCTCATCGTTTGCCATACTTTGTGCATCTGCAGTGTAGTAAACAGCTACTCCATCCACATTTTTAGCATTGCTTGCCACAGCATAAGCGGTTTCCAGAGCAACGATTTTTGCTTTGACTGAATCCATGTTCATCTCAGCAGATTTTCCGGATGCAGGTCCCTGGGTGCAGGATTGGAACAGGAAAATAGTTGGTACGATCAGTACCAGAAATAGTTTTAGTTGGTTCATAATTGTTGGTTTTGTTCGGTAAAATAGGCATTTTTCACTCTTTGCCTTCAATAGTCAATTCCTAAGCCTCCTCTCTGCTATTCAATTCTTCCAATTAAACATTTTTAAACTTGAATTATCCTGGATTACTTGTATCCAATTCCCACCTCTCCGCCTTCCGTTCTTCGCTCTTCCCTCTATGCTCTATGCTCTTTGCTCTTCCCTCTATGCTCTATGCTCTTTGCTCTTTGCTCTTTGCTCTTCGCTCTTCCCTCTATGCTCTTCGCTCTTCGCTCTTCGCTGTGTGACCTGAATCATTGCATCCAATGACCTGCCTCATAGAAACTATATGAAGGGAAAGAGAACTTTAAATGTGAAATGGCGTAAGCCTTAATTCAGGGAATTAAGCTCATTAAAATTCAAGATCATGACCAAACATCATTCAGATACGCTGTTTTCGATAGCCGAAGAACTCCTCTCCGCTGCGGAACAAGAAAAGCAACGATCAGAAGAAGATGTTGTCACGCATCTCATCTGCGCCAATTCCAGACAATCGCTTTCCAATTTCCTGGCAGGATTTCTGCTTCGAAGAGAAATAGAGATCGAACATCCAGTATCCATATCCAGTCTTCTTGAACAATGCAAATGTGTCGATGCCCGATTTGATTCGATCGACCTCGCGTCAATACATTGTAGAAACCAAACGCATGACCGCGATTACTGTCTCGAGCCCGACCAGGTCGATGCCTGCATTAAAGTCGCACAACATGCGCGGTCTATTGTCATGTCAGACACTCCGGCTTATTGAAGCAGTTATACAACCATTACTGCATGCATGCCATAAGATCAACTTTAGCATTCAAAACTAATCCTGACCTGTCATGCTTAAAAAGTGATTATGATCCAACAACATAAAGATTTAACAACACATCCCGATCTGGCGTCGCATGCCGAAGGAACAGGGCACAAGCGAACTCAACGACCTGTTTATACTGATTTCCTTCCTCCCTGCAATCATGCCTGTCCTGCAGGTGAAAATATCCAGGACTGGCTTGGACTCGCGCAGGGAGGCCAATTTAAAGAGGCGTGGCAAAAATTAGTCGAAGAAAATCCAATGCCGGCTATTCATGGACGTGTTTGTTATCATCCCTGTGAAGATCAATGCAACCGCAGTTTTGTCGATCATGCGGTGAGCATTCATGCCGTCGAAAGATTTTTAGGTGACATGGCGTTGAAAGAAAATTGGGAAATAGATATCAATGCAACACCTACCGGAAAAAGAATTTTAATCGTGGGTGCCGGGCCGAGTGGTTTGTCAGCCGCATACCATCTGCTACGGGCAGGTCATAGCGTTGAAATATTTGAAGCAGGACCATTGCCC